>VBLS01000101.1 GCA_005878635.1 Methanobacteriota archaeon
GGCGTGGGCTTCGCGTTGCCGATCCTCTTCCCGTTCCTCCAGGCCCAGACGGGCCTCGACAGCCAGGCGATCCACGTCGGCACCCTCGTCGTGACCGACGCCTTCGCGTTCCTCATCCCGATCGCCCTCGTGGTCCTGTTGCGGGGCTACCGCGAGACCTTGCGCCCGCGGGAGGCCCGGCCGAGGGGGATGGACTGGCGGCCGCTCCTGAAGTTCTCGGGCCTCAACGGGCTGATCGGCCTCGGGGCCGGTTTCTTCATCCCGCTCGTGCCGACGTGGTTGCGCCTCCGATTCGGGGTCCCGGACACCTGGAGCGGCCCGGTCCTCGCGCTCGCGGGCATCACGATCGGGCTGTCGGCGGTCGCGAGCACGGCCCTGGCGAAGCGATACGGTCCGGTCCGGGCGATCGTCCTGGCGACCGGCGCGGCGACGGCCTTCCTATTCTCCCTCGCCTTCCTCATCGATCCGATTGCTGCCGCGGGATTCTACATCGTCCGGGCGGCGCTGATGAACATGTCGTCGCCGATCATGGACTCCTTCCTCATGGGCATCGTCGAACCGGAGCAGAGGGGCCTCGCGAGCGCCGTGAACTCGATCATCTGGCGCCTTCCGAATAGCATCACCACGGTCTTCGGAGGAATCCTGATGCAGGAGGGCCACTACGATCTGCCAATCTTTCTCGCGACGGCCTTCTACGCGGCGTTCGTGGCCGGCTTCTTTGCGACCTTTCGGAAGGTGGCTCCGAAGACGTGAAGCGTCGGTGGGCGATGAACTCTCAGTAACCCCTTGAATTGCCCAGCGTTCCCGGCCCAGCTGGCGAAGCAAATCTCAACCTGGCCCCGACCGGTTCAAAAAGCACTAAGAATCCTCTTGTTCTAGTACCTTCATCCGGCGACGACCATGACGTACAAAGCGTACATCGACAACATCAAGGCCAAGACGGGGAAGGATCCCCAATACTTCCAAGCATTAGCCAAAGCGAAGGGTCTGACGAAACACGGCGAGCTGCTCGCGTGGCTCAAGTCGGACTGCGGGCTAGGACACGGTCACGCCAACGCCATCATCTTGTATATCCAGAACCCTGAGCTGGCGCAGAAGAAAATACTCGCGGATGCAAGACAGGAAAAAGCGAAGGGTAAAGGATAGGACGCGCCGCTCGAGACTCACGCGGATTCTCGAATCAGAGCCTCCTTGCGCCCGAGAGGAATTCGCGCGGAGGCTTCCAATCCCGCAACTTGGGCTCGGCCTAGAGCCACCGATGACGATTGGGGTAGAAGATCGGTCGACGATCCGGGAACCGCTCCTTGTATCGGAGATATTTCTCATGCCACCGTCGATACCGCTCGTCGGAGCTCCGGAACCGCCGGTGTGGGAACCGGATCAGCGCCTGTTCCACAGCCCAGACGTTTCTGGGAGAGAGCCGCCAGTCCGCGCGCAGGGTCCGCAGGTCGAGGACTCCATATCCGTTGATTCGCCCGGTGCGATCCACGTACGGGTCCACGTAGGAGAACACGAGACCGCGGACCGAGCGGAAGGCCGGCTTTCGACCGTGGAGGCCCGGATCCCTCGATCGCGCGACGGATCCGAACTTGCCTCCTTCGCGGAACAAGAAGACGACATGATCGATGTCGTCCTTCGATTCGAGATCGAGGACCGTCGGCGGATATCCATGCTGCTCGAGGATCGTCGCGGCGGACAGCGCGGCCTCGAGACAATGGGCCTTGCCCGTCCGGACGACCCCGCGAAAGGTGCGGAGGGTCTCGCCGCGTTCCTCGTGGTTGTAGGGGAGGGATTCGAGCCACCGCTGCACCCGCTCCGGCGTCGTCGCCCGCTCGAGGACGCGACGTTCCCGGGGCGTGAAGGCGGACCTTGGAGGGGCCTGGCTCATCGGACAATCTCGCGGGCCTGACGCGCGGTGAGCGGCCGGCCGTAGATCGGCGATCCCGGTTCCTGGCGTCGCCCGCCTTCCCGCAAGGATCCCGTGTCGATCGGGGCGAAGCCGATGCCCTCGATCAACTTCGCGACCACGGCCTTGGCCTCCCCATCATCGCCCGCGATGAAGATTGCGAGTCGGTCCTGGAGCAGGTCGGAGGGGCGGGAGCCCGTCTCGAGCGTCTTCCAGCCCATCGTGTTGAAGGCCTTTACGAGACGGGCTTTGGGCGTCATCTTCGCAACCTCCTCGCTCGACGTCGCCTTCCCGAGGTCGATGATCCCGCCGGTCGCGCTGTAGGGGTTCATCGCGTCGATGACGACCTTCCCCGCAAACAGCTCGCCCGCGGGGAGCTCCTCCTTCCTCCTCCAGGGGATGGCCAGGAGCACGACCTCCCCGAACTTGACGGCCTCCCCCGGCGACAGGGCCCGGGCTTTCGGCCCGAGGGATGCGACCAGCCCGCCGAGGGAGCTTGGCCCGCGAGAGTTCGCGACGGCGACCTCGTGGCCTGCTTCCGCGAACAGCTTCGCCGCCGTCCCGCCGATGTGTCCCGCTCCGATGACGCCAATGCGCATGTCGGACCGCCTCCGAAACCGACCCGGCGAACGCGTTCCCTCTCATGGATGTTCGGGTGCCGCGGGTTGGCGACGGATCCGGCAACAAACCTTATGGTTCCGTCCGCCGATGTTGTGACCGTGCCCTCCAACGCCGATCAGATCCCCGCGGGCAGTTTCCTATTCTCCTGGCGATCCGTTCGAACTAAGGGCGATGGCGTCCCCCGCTATTTCCAGGAACCCCGCTGGAAAGGCCTCCTCTTAGTAGCGATTGTCGCAGGGCTCTTCGTCGTCGGCTTGCTCCTCGCGCTGAGACGGTAGAGATCCAGATGCGACCCACGATCCTTTTGTCCAAAGTCTTTTGACCGCAGACCTGTTCTCTCAGGCCTGATGCGCCTCATCCTCCTCGGCCCGCCGGGCGCGGGCAAAGGCACTCAAGCGGAGAAGCTCTCGGCGTACCTCGGGGTCCCGCGCGTCTCGACGGGCGACATCCTGCGCCACAACGTCGCGGAGAACACGGACCTCGGGAAGAAGGCGAAGTCCTTCATGGACTCGGGCAAGCTGGTCCCCGACGATCTCGTGATCGCGATGACGGAACGCCGCCTCAAGGAGCCGGACGCGAAGAAGGGATTCATCCTCGACGGATTCCCGCGGACGATCGCGCAGGCGGAGGCGCTGTCGAAGCTCACGAAGATCGACTCCGTCGTGAGCCTGTTCCTCGAGCCCGAGGAGTTGATCAAACGAAACACCGGCCGGCGGGTGTGCCCGAAGGACGACACCGTGTACCACATCTTCATGAATCCGCCGAAGAGGCCTGGCCTCTGCGACAAGTGCGGCACGTCCCTGATCATCCGCGCGGATGACAAGGAGGAGGTCGTGCGGAAGCGGATCGAGACGTACGAAAAGCAGACGGCGCCGCTGATCAAGTACTACCGCGACCGCGGGATGTTGCGAGAAGTCTATGCGAGCGGCCTGATCGAGGAGATTTTCCAGCGGACGATTGAGGCTCTCAAAGCCTGAGCCTCCCGCCCGAACGCCCCAGGGGGTAGCATGGACGGCGTCGACCTGGTGACGATCGCGACCCTCGGGCAGACCGTCGTCCTCGCGATTACGTTGATCGTCTTCATCGTCCAGCTCCGCAGCCAGACCCAGGCGATCAAGGACGCCGCCTACCAGGGCGTCCTGAACGATTACACGGACATCGTGCGGACGCTGATCGATCGTCCGGAAATCGCCGAGCTCATGGATGACCTTCGGCGGACCGATCCGGCGGTGGAGTCCCAGGTGCCGCCCATTCCTCCCGAGAAGAGGATCGTCCGCAGCTACCTCCTCCTGCTGTACGGATTGTTCGACCGGGTCTACATCCTCCGCGACAAGAAGTGGATCGACGAAGCGTCGTGGCAGGAGTGGGTGGCCTGGATCGAGGTCATGTGTCGGAATCCGCTCTTCGCTCATGTCCACACGATGACCCGTGGGATGTTCGATGCCGGGTTCCAGGACTACGTCTCCGGCGCCTTGGCGCGATCCTCGAAGACGAGGGATGGCGGAGAGTCTCCGAGTTCGAAACCGGGAGACTGAGCCCACCTTGGAACCGGTGCCGGAAGCGACACGATGTCAGAGCTTCAGTCGAAGCCATAACAGTTATACCGGCGTCGCGATGCGACCCGTGCGCCCTCGTAGGTTAGCTTGGACAGACTACAGGCCTGCGGAGGTCCTCGCGTTTGTTGACGCAAGGACCGTCGAGAGCCTGAGACCTGGGTTCGAATCCCAGCGGGGGCGTCCTCCTGGCACCCGCCAGGTCACATCAGTCCGAGCGGCCCGAGTTTTTCTGGCAGATACGTGTCCGTCACGTAGTCGAGGCCGTACTTCGCGAGCGCCTGCTGCTCCGCCTTCTTGTTGATCTGCAACATCGCCTGGATTTCGTTCCGCCAGAACTCGTCGTTGAACCGGGGGTCCGTCATCTCGGCGTTGAGCGCACCGATATCCCGCGGCGTGAGCGCGTCCGTCGGGAGGTCATAATTCAGGATGTCGCTTGCGGTGATCCCGACGAATTCCGCGGTGGGGGTTGCCAGATACTCGGAGATGTGCGCGGTCTTGATCGCCCCGTAGGCCACGGAAGCATGGATTCGGAACGACCAGGGGTCGCCGTCTGTGAACGTTGCCACATTTATCTTCAATTCCTCATTTAATCTCTTTAACAATCGACGTGTACTCCGACTCGGTTGGCCCTTGAGGTGCACGAGGATGCACTTGGCGTCCTCGTCAAAGCCGTTCTCCACGAGCCGGTCGAACATCCCGCCCGTCTCGATCGCGAGGATGAACTTCGCATCCGATTCGACGAGCTTCACCTTCTCCTTCTCGACGTTGTAGGGGATCGTGTAGCCCGCGTCCCCGACGTCGTCGCGGCAGTTGATCCGCTTCCGATCTCCGTTCCGCGTGATCTCCTCCAGGGTCAGGTTTCCAATCACGCTGGCCCCGCTCTCTTCCGGTCGGAGCTTGAAGTCCTCCCGGAGCAGTTGGGTGATGACCTC
>VBLS01000018.1 GCA_005878635.1 Methanobacteriota archaeon
CGGGCACCACGAGACGTGCGGCGAGGCCCCGTGTCAGGAGTACGACTTCATCGGCAACTCGCCGTTCAAGAAGAAACTGACGTACCGCGCGATGCGCGAGGACTTCCTCTCCTTCCTCGAGCAGAATGGGCATGCCCGCGTGAAGCGCTATCCGATCGTCGCCCGCTGGCGGGATGACGTCTTCTTCGTCCAGGCGAGCGTGTACCCGTTCCAACCGTGGGTGATCAGCGGCCAGGCCAGCCCGCCCGCGAATCCCCTGGCGATCAGCCAGCCGTGTGTCCGCTTCGTCGACGTCGACAACGTCGGCAAGACGGGACAGCACTTCACGCTGTTCGAGATGATGGCCCACCACGCGTTCAACTTCCCCGACCGTCCGATCTATTGGAAGGACCGCACGGTGGAACTCTGCCAGCTCTTCCTGACGGAGCGGCTCGGCATCGATCCGAGCCTGCCGCGGTACAAAGAATCCTGGTGGGAGGGCGGCGGGAACAGCGGCCCGTGCCTCGAGGTCGTCTTCGGCGGCGCGGAGGCGGCGACCCTGGTGTTCATGCAGAACCGGGAGTTGAACGGGCACCGTGTGCCGATGGACACGACCGTCGTCGACACGGGCTACGGGCTCGAACGGCTCACCTGGCTCTCCCAGGCCACGACCTCCTCGTACGAGGCCGTCTTCGGCGACACGCTCGGCTATCTGAAACGGGCGACTGGCGCGAAGCGGGTGGACGATCGCGTGCTCCGCGAGTATTCGAAGGTCGCCGGCATGATGAAGGTCGAGAGCCTCGCGGACATCCGCGAGATCCGCCGGAAGACCGCAGAACGGGTCGGAATCACGGTGGAAGAGCTCGTCGCGCAGGTCTCCCCGCTCGAGGCCCTCTACATCATCTGCGACCATGCGCGCGCTCTGATTTTCCTCCTGGGAGACGGCGTCGTGCCCTCGAATGCACGGGAAGGCTACTTCGCACGGCTGCTCGTCCGCCGCGGCCTGCGGGCGCTGAAGGATCTCAACATCACGTATAGCCTGGCCGACACCGTCAGCTTCATGATCGACCAGATCCGGGAGGACTACCCGGAGTTCTTCTTCAACAAAGGGGACATCCTCAAGCTGCTCAAGGTCGAGGAGACGCGGTACAAGGAGACGCTGGAGAAGGGCCGAGTCACCGTCGGCAAGATCGCGGAGGAGCTCAAGGCCGCGGGGAAGGCGTTCGACGTCGAGACCCTGATCGAGCTATATGATAGCCATGGCCTCAATCCCGACGTCGTGCGCGATTTCACGGATGTCCGGGTCGAGATCCCGGATGACTTCTACGCCCGGGTCGCGGCCCGCCACGAGCGGCCGATCCGCGTGGAGCCGGAGAAGAAAATCCAGGTGTCGAAGGACCTTCCCCCAACGAAGCTCCGCGTCTACGAAGACAAGAGGAAGCGTTCCTTCCGGGCCAAGGTGCTCGCGGTGGAAGGCGAAGCGGTCGTCTTGGACCAGACCTATTTCTATCCGGAAGGAGGAGGTCAGGAGGCCGACCACGGGACGATCGCGGACCGGGAAGTCTACGACGTCCAGAAGATGGGGACCTCGATCCTCCACTTCATCCGAGGGGACGCGACCTCCCTCCTGAAGAAACGCGTCGCGTGCGTCATCGATGGGGAACGCCGCGAGGCCCTCATGCGAAACCACACCGCGACGCACATCGTCCTCGGGGCCGCGCGCAAAGCCCTCGGCAACCACGTGTGGCAGGCCGGCGCGCACAAGGCCCCGGACCTCGCGCGCCTCGACATCACCCACTACGACGCCCTGACGGATGCGGAGGTCGCCCGCATCGAGGAGTTAGCGAATGGCGAGGTCCTCGGACACCACCAGGTCCGCGCGAAGGTCTTGGCCCGCGATGTCGCGGAGAAGAAGTTCGGCTTCCGACTGTACCAGGGCGGCTCTGTCCCGGGAGGCGAACTCCGCGTGGTCGAGATCCCGAAGTGGGACGTGGAGGCCTGCGGAGGGACTCACGTCTCGAGGACGAGCGATGTCTCGTTGATCAAAATCCTCCGATCCACGCGCATTCAGGACGGCGTCGTGCGCCTGGAGTACGCCGCGGGGAAAGGGGCCCTCGAGGCCAACCGCAAGCAGACGGAAGACCTGCGGCGCGTCGGCGAAATCCTGGGGGCTCCCGCGGATCAAATCGTCCCCACCGCGGAGCGAATCATGGCCGAGTGGAAGGAGCTCCGCAAGGTCGCGCAGAAGGCGACCGATGAACGGGCCGCCGCGAAGACGAAACAGGAGATCGAGACCGCGAAGGGCACGTGGCCGATCGTGAAGGACGAGGTCCCCCAGGGGGTGGGCTTCATGATGTCGATGTCGAAGGCGACGGCCTCCGAGCCTCGCGTGACTGGAATCTACTGGGCCGCGGCCCCGAACGACGTGAAGCTCGTGCTCACCCGGGGAATCGAGGTCCCGATCGATGCCGCCGAGCTCGTCCGCGCGGTCGCGCCGGAATTCCGAGGCAAGGGCGGTGGCAAGCCCGACTTCGCGCAAGCGAGCTTCCCGAACCTGGACATGGCGCGCGTCGCCGCGGCGAAACTCGAGGAACTCATCCGGAAGAAGCTAGGGATCGAGAGCGGATGACATGGACTTCCGGGCCTGGCGCCGTCGACTCCGGGAGTACGACGAGATCACGAACGTCGGGCCGATCATCCGCCGGTACTTCGTCATCGGCGCGTTCGACGGCGCCCTGACGGTCCTCGGGATCATCATCGGCTCCTCGGCCTTCGGCGACTTGGAATCGCACAAAGGCCTCGTCGTGTCCGCGTCGTTCGGTGCGGCGATCGCCCTCTCGGTGAGCAGCGCCGTCGGCGCATACGAGGCGGAGCGCGTCGAGAAGAAGCTCGATATCCGGACAATCGAGCGCGCCCTCTTGGCGCGCTTGAGCGAGGAACACCGAGAGGCTTTTCGGTTCGCGGCCATCGTGAGCGCCCTCGTCCACGGCGTCGCCCCGCTGATCGCGGCGCTCCTTCCCGTGATCCCGTTCCTCCTGCTCGATGCCCGGACGGCCACGATCGCGGCGATCGTCATCACGCTCGTGATCCTGTTCGTCCTCGGCGTCTACCTGGGAAATCTCGTCCGAGAACGCGTGGTCGTGACCGGACTTCGGTTCGCCGCCGCAGGGATTGGGACGGCCCTCATCCTGTGGTTCCTCGGGGCTCGACTCGCGTAACCCGCGCACCTTTATCTAGACGCGAAGGTTGGCACGCGATGTGCTTTCTGCGGAGGCGGAGGTCGAGTCACTCCGGGACTCCGTGGCCAAGCACTTCGAGGTGTACGGCGTCCTCGTGACGCCCCTCGCCCTGACCTTCCAAATTCGTGCGCCTGCAGCAGGGATCGACGGACCGTTCGATGCGCTTCGGCAGGAGCTCGTGCCGAAAGACTACATCCCCACGATCACGCAGGAGAGAGGGGAAATCCTCGTCCACGTCCAGCGACGGCCGAAGGCCCGGTTCGCCGGCGTCCAGGTGAACCTCATCTTGTTGATCGTCACGGTCCTGACGATCCTGTTCTTCGGAGGCGCGTGGAACTGGGCCGACTATTCGGGCAAGCCGATTCTGTCCGCGGAGTCGATCGGATACGGGGCCGCATTCTTCTCCGTCCCCCTCCTCGCGATCCTCGGCTGTCACGAGATGGGCCACTACCTCGTCGCGAAGCGATACCACGTGCGGGCGTCCCTCCCGTTCTTCCTCCCTTCGATCCCGCCTCTGGGGACGCTCGGGGCCTTCATCAGCATGCGGGATCCGATCCCGAATCGACGGGCCCTCCTCGATATCGGGGTCTCCGGCCCGCTGGTCGGGTTCGCCATCGCGATCCCCGTGACCCTCGCCGGCCTCGCCCTGTCGACGGCCTCCGCCCCGGTCGCGGCGACCGGCGTGGGCGAAGCGATCCAACCGTCCATCTTGTTCTCCCTGCTCTCCCTCTTCTTCCCCCTGCCGAGTTCGTACCCCCTCCATCCTCTCGCGTTCGCGGGATGGGTGGGCCTCTTCGTCACCGCGATCAACTTGCTGCCGGCCGGGCAGCTGGACGGCGGGCACGTGGCGCGAGCCCTCCTGGGCCGCCGACAGTTCTACATCAGCTGGGCGGCGGTCCTCATCCTGTTCGGCCTGAGCGCCTTCTATCCGGGCTGGTTCATCTTCGGCTTCTTGATCCTCATGCTCGGCGTCCGGCATCCGCCGCCGCTGAACGACATCAGCCGGCTCGACCCGAGCCGGATGCTGGTGGGCATCGTCGCGGTCGTCATCTTGCTCGTCACGTTCGTCCCACAGCCGTTCGTGGCCGTCGGGAACGAACGGGCCCTCCGGTTCGAGGACCTGAGCGGGTCCGTCCTCTCCGAGTATCCGAACGTCACGATCGCACTGAACAGCTCGAGGCTCCTCGTCTTCGCGGTCAACAACACGGGTCCCGCCCGGGAGAACGTCGTCGTGAGCGTGCGGCCCAACAACCTGGACCGATTCGGCTTCGTGATCCGGTTCACGGCCTACGAAATCGGCGGGACGAATGTCTCCGTTAACAGGGACACCGTCGAATTCCGATTGAATGCCTCCCATGGTGCGATCCTCGACTTGGAGGTCACGGCTCCGCTGACTTGGGGCAAGCCGCTGCCCGAGACCGTGACGTTCCAGGTGCACGCCGCGACGCCCGACGGCGTCGCGACCCCGGCCGACCTCGACGTCCCGGTCCAGGTCACGAGTTGACGAAGACGCAGAAGTGCCGCACCAGGGAGCGGTGGACTCGGAGGGCGTGGGCCTCGATCCGTTCGAGGTGTTCCGAGGCCAGATCGATCATCGCCTCGTTCGGGAGGACGACCGCCGCGTGGGCTCCTGGCGGGAGGAGTTCGCGAAACGCCCGGAACGTGCGCTCGTAGAGGCTGGCGATCGGTTCTCCTCGCGTCGACGCGGCGCGACCGTACGGAGGATCGGTCGCGATGCCGTGGACGCTCGCACCACGCAATGGCAGCCGCCCCGCGTCTGCGACACCGAGCGCTCCGTCTCCGGCCCCACGGAGGGAGGCGCGAAAGCCGAGGACCATCCTTCGGTCCCGGTCGAGGCCGATCGGCCGAAGACCGATGGAAAGGGCTTCGAGCAGGAGCCCGCCCGTGCCGCAGAACGGATCCAGGACGAAGCCCGCCATCGGCACCCGCGATAAGTTGAGCAAGGCGCGCG
>VBLS01000019.1 GCA_005878635.1 Methanobacteriota archaeon
ACAAGATCGTCAAGATCATGGACATGGCGATGAAGGTCGGCGCCCCGGTGATCGGCCTGAACGACAGCGGGGGCGCCCGGATCCAGGAGGGCGTCATCAGCCTCGGCGGATACGCGGAAATCTTCTACCGCAACGTCCTCGCGTCCGGCGTCGTCCCTCAGATTAGCGCGATCCTCGGGCCGTGCGCCGGCGGCGCGGTCTACAGCCCCGCGATGACCGATTTCATCATCATGGCGAAGGGCACGTCGAACATGTTCATCACCGGTCCAGGGGTCATCAAGGCGGTGACCGGGGAGTCGGTCACGTTCGAGGCCCTCGGTGGCGCGCTGACGCACGCCGAGAAGAGCGGCGTCGCGCATTTCGCGGCCGAGGACGAAGCCGAGGCCCTCCGAATCATCCGTCGGCTCCTGAGCTACCTCCCGTCGAACAACGTGGACGATCCGCCCGTCCTCGCCGCGGAGGACGATGCGAACCGGATGGATCCGGAGCTCGCGACCATCGTCCCGCGGGAGCCGAACAAGCCGTACGATATGCTCGAAGTGATCAAGCGGATCGTCGACCGGGGCTCTTGGTTCGAGGTCCACGGACTCTGGGCCCGCAACATCGTGGTCGGTTTCGCCCGACTCACGGGCCATCCGGTCGGAATCGTCGCGAACCAGCCGAAGGTCCTCGCCGGGACGCTCGACAATCCATCGTCTATCAAGGCCGCGCGTTTCGTGCGCTTTTGCGACGCCTTCAACATCCCCCTCCTGACCTTCGTCGACGTCCCCGGATTCCTGCCGGGGTCGGACCAGGAGTACGGCGGCATCATTCGCAACGGCGCGAAGCTCCTATTCGCCTACAGCGAGTCGACCGTCCCCAAGGTCACGATCGTCACGCGCAAAGCGTACGGGGGCGCCTACGACGTGATGTCGTCGAAGCACATCCGTGGCGACTTCAACTTCGCGTGGCCGTCCGCCGAATTGGCGGTCATGGGGCCCGAGGGGGCGGTCCAGATCATCTTCAAGAAAGAGATCGAGGAAGCCGCGGACCCGGCGAAGCGCGAGAAGGAACTCGTGAGGGAGTACCGGGAGCGGTTCGCGAATCCCTACATCGCCGCCCGCATGGGCTACCTCGACGACGTCATCGAGCCCATCGAGACGAGGCCGCGGGTCATCGAGGCCTTCGCCGTGCTCCGGACGAAGCGGGAGACGCGACCGCCGAAGAAGCACGGGAACATCCCGCTCTGAGCCGGAGGCACATGTTCCGGCGATTGCTCATCGCGAACCGCGGGGAGATCGCGATCCGCGTCGCCCGGACCGCCCGCGCGATGGGCATCCACTGCATCGGCGTGTACTCGGAGGCGGATCGGACCGCCCTCCACCGGACCGCGATGGATGAAAGCGTCGAGATCGGAGGTCCGCTCCCGGCGCAGAGCTACCTGAACGCGAGCGCGATGCTCCGCGCCGCCACCGAGACGCGGGCCGACGCGATCCATCCGGGATATGGGTTCCTTTCGGAGAAAGCGGACTTTGCCATGCGTTGCGCGGAGGCGGGCATCGTGTTCGTCGGTCCACCGCCCGGGGCGATTGCGGTCACGGGCGACAAGGTGTCGGCTCGTCGAGCGATGGCGGAGGCCGGCGTGCCCGTCACCGAGGGCGTCGATCGCGTCCTCGGATCCGTGGACGAGGCGCGCGAGGTTGCGGCGGAGATCGGGTACCCCGTGCTGTTCAAGGCGACCGCGGGCGGCGGGGGGATCGGCATGTCGCGCGTCGACGGACCCGAAGGCCTCGCGGAATCGTTCGAGGCCGCGCAATCCGTCGCCCGCGCGAACTTCGGCAACCCCGACCTGTTCCTCGAGAAGTATCTGCAACAGGCCCGTCACGTGGAGGTGCAAGTGCTCCTCGGGGATCGCGGGGTCGGGGTCGGCTTCGTCGAGCGGGAGTGCAGCGTCCAGCGGCGACACCAGAAGCTCGTCGAGGAGACCCCGTCGCCTGCGATCGGGACCGCGGTTCGGAAGCGTCTGCGGGAGGTCGCCGTGCGCGGCTTGCAATCCCTGGGCTATCGCAACGCCGGGACGGTGGAATTCCTGTTCCACGACGGCCGGTTCACGTTCAACGAGGTGAATGCCCGTCTCCAGGTCGAGCATCCGATAACCGAAATGGTCACGGGCGTGGACCTGGTGCGGCAACAACTTCGGGTCGCCTCCGGCGACGGAATCGAAGTCTCCCAAAACGAGATGCGCTGGAAGGGCCACGCGATCGAATGCCGGATCAACGCCGAAGACCCGCTCCGAAATTTCCTCCCGTCGCCCGGTTCGGTCGTCGACTTTCGAGCCCCCGCCGGGGCCCAGATTCGGGTCGACGCCGGGGTGGCGGCAGGATCCACGGTCCCCGCGTTCTATGATCCGCTCATCGCGAAGCTCGTCGTCGGCGGTTCCTCCCGTGACACGGCGGTGCGTCGGATGCTCCAGAGCGTCGACGCCTTCGAGGTTCGCGGCATCCACACCACGCTCCCGTTCCACCGGGTCCTCCTGTCCGACCGCGATTTCGTCAAGGGAAACCTCTGGACGACGATGGTGGACGACCTCCGGCTCGTCGGGCGAATCCGAAGCCGCGGGCCGTGGGAGCAGCAGATCGCGGAAATCGCCGCGGCGGTCGCCGCGAGTGGGCGATTGAAGTCCGGCCCGACCGTCGACCTGATGCGGCCGAAAGCGTCGGCGTGGTCTGCGGCCGGGCGACGGCAACTCCTCGCGGGAGGTGACCATGCGGTTCCGCCTCGTCGTCGATGGTGAGCCCCGCCGTGTCGAGGTCGAGCAGGGACCCGAAGGCATCGTGATTCGGGTCGACGGGGCCGAGTACCGCGGGAAGGTCCGCCATGTCGACGGCGGGATCGAGGTCCGCCTGGGTCCGAAATGGCGCCGCGTCGGCCTCGTCGGCCGGACCGCCGTGACCGACGACGGAACCCATGAAATCGAGATTTCGGAGATCGAGGACGAGGCTTCTCACTCGGGATCGAAGGCGAGGTCACGCTCGGCTCGAGCGCTGCCGATCCATGCGCCCATGCCCGGCCGCGTCGTCCGCGTCGAGGCCCGCGTCGGCATCCAGGTCAAACGGGGAGATACCCTCCTCGTCCTGGAGGCGATGAAGATGCAGAACGAGATCCCGGCGCCTCACGATGGAATCGTGAAACAGGTCCGGGTCGTCGAAGGCGACTCCGTCATCGTCGACCAGATCGTCGCCGTGCTCGAGGCCCATTGACCACCGGCGTCTCGAGCAGATGGGCGAGCCTGGACTTCTTCGTCCGGAGGTAGCGAATGTTCGCGGCGGTCGCCGGGATCTGGAGCGGAATGCGGTCGGCCACCCGGAGCCCGTACGATTCGAGCTGCTCGACCTTGGCCGGGTTGTTCGTCATGAGTCGCACGGACTTTACGCCGAGGACCCGCAGCATGCAGGCGGCGCACTTGTAGGATCGGAGGTCCGCTGGGAATCCGAGGACCCGGTTGGCGTCGACCGTGTCGAGGCCATGGTCCTGCAGGTGGTAGGCAGCGATCTTGTTGGCGATCCCGATCCCGCGTCCTTCTTGCGCGAGGTAGAGCAGGACGCCGCGGGGCGCCTTGCCGATTTTCTTCAGCGCCGCATCGAGTTGGGCCCCGCAATCGCAACGTTCGGAACCGAAGACGTCCCCCGTGACGCACTCCGAATGCAGACGGAGGAGGACCCGCTCGCGGCCCGCGATTTGCCCTCGCACGAGCGCGACGTGATCTTCCCCGGTGTACGGACATTGGAACGCGTAGATTCGGAAGGCGCCGTATCGCGTCGGGAGCCGGGCCGGGCTCGTGAGGAGCAAGTTGTCGCAGAGTTCCAAGGTTGCGTTGGTCATGGCTGCCGAGCTTCGCAACGGGGGGGCCTATTTAAGAATTGAGCGGCGGACCGGATTTCCGAGGCCTACGAATCCAGGTGCGCCGCGATGATGGCGGGGGCCGCCCCGATCGCGGTCGCGGTCTCCAAAACGAGCCCGCGGCCCGTGAGATCGAAGTGGTAGCGGCCGAGCGCCTCGACGTCGCGATCGTCGAGGCCGTGGGGGCCGAGGCCGAACACCAGCACGAACGACGTCCCACCGCGGAGCAGGCCCGCGAGGAACTTCGCGTCGACCGCTTTCTTCGGATCGGGATGGTTCGTGGTGACGACGACGTCGCCGAGTTGCGGTGGAAAGCCGCGCTTCGGGAACTCGAACGTGAGGAGACGTCCCGCTTCGGCGAGCTCCCGGAGGTACTTCCCCTCCAGGCCAATCGTCGTGGTCCCGGAAACCCAGGCCGCGGTCTGCTGCGGCGTCCGCAAGTCGCGCTCGAACGGGAAGCCGAACGTCGCGAGGTTCGCGTCGAAGGCGAGGGCCACCGGCGCCGCCCGGGCGAGCGCGCGTCGATGGGCTTCGGCGAATTTCACCGGGTCGTACGAATTGTACAGGCCGATCGTCATGCGGCCGCGAGGCATCGCTCGATCCGATGACCCCGGCGGTATTTTGAACTAGTGGGCGGAAATGGAGGCCGCCCATGCGGATGTCCTATTACACGATCGAGGGAGGGCGCCTCGCGGGCCTCCCGGGTCCGGCCTTCATGGAATGGGACTTTGCCCGTCTCCGGAAGATGGGGTTCGGCGTGGTCGTCAGCCTTGAGTGCGACCGATTGAACACGTTCGAGATCGAGGACGCGGGGTTCGAGCACA
>VBLS01000020.1 GCA_005878635.1 Methanobacteriota archaeon
TCTCCCATCGAGTCTTCGACGACAAGGAATACACACAGGAGATGATCGCCCAGATCGACGTCTCCGAGGTCGGCGCGGAGAAGGCGAAGCGCCTCGTCGCGGACCTGGAGACGCGCTGCCCGATCTGCAAGGGGCTCATCAAGAAAGGATTCAAGGTCACCCGCTGCGGCTGCGGCCGGGACTTCCACGAGCTGTGCGCCTCCCGCGTCGGCCGGTGCCCGGTCTGCTTCCGGTCCATCCAGGGCGCCTCGGAGTGATCAGGCGAGGCGGCCCGCGGCCTTCTCCGCCGCCTCGAGGAACTGCCCGGTGGCCAACCACTCCAGGATGCGGTTCGCATCGCCCGCGAGGGACCGGTCCTCGTCGAGCGGCGGGACCGCGGACCGTACGAACGCGAGGGCGGTGCGAGGCCCGAGGCCCGCACGCAGGGGTTTGAGGAACTCCAGGCCCTGGGCCGCCGCGAGGACCTCGAGGGCCACGACGCGCGCCGCGTTCTCCAGGGCCTGCCGGGCCTTGAGGGCGGCCGCCATCCCCATCGGCACGAAGTCCTCCTGATTCGCCGACGTCGGGATCGAGTCCGCGGACGCCGGATGGGCGAGGACCTTGTTGTCGCTCGCATAGCCCGCGGCCACGTACTGGACGATCATCATGCCGGAGTTCAGGCCGCTCTTCTTCGTCAGGAACGGGGGGAGATCGCTCAGCCGGGTGTCGACGAGCCGCGCGATCCGCCGCTCGGAGAAGCCCGCGAGCACCGCGAGGCCGAGGGCGACGTGGTCGAGGGCCATGGCCAAGGCCTGCGCGTGGAAGTTCCCGCCGCTCACGCTCATTCCTTCCGGGAAGATCAGCGGGTTGTCGGTCGCCGCGTTCATCTCGATCCGGAGGGCGGCGGCCGCATCGGACAGGGCCGAACGCACGGCCCCGAGGACCTGCGGGATACATCGCAGCGTGTAGGGGTCCTGCACCTTGTGCGGCCCCTTGTGCGACGGGATGATCTCGCTCCCGCGGAGGAGCCTTCGCAGGTTCGCCGCGACCTCGCGGGCGCCGGGCTGCGGCTTGAGGGAGACGAGTCGGTCGTCGAAGGGCTTCGGGGATCCCCGCAAGGCCTCGAAGGACATCGACGCGGCGATTTGCGCGTCCTTGACCAGGCGCAGTCCGTCGTGGACGAGGAGGGCCCCGACGCCCGCCATGACGGAGGTCCCGTTGACGATCGCGAGGCCCTCCTTCGACTGGAGGACGAGCGGCTCGAGGTCCGCCTGCGCGAGGGCCTTGTCGCCGGGCAGCACACGTCCGTCGATCTCGGCCTCGCCTTCGCCGACCAGGACCAGACCGAGATGGGCGAGGGGCGCCAGGTCCCCGCTCGCCCCGAGGGATCCGCGGGAGGGGATCACGGGATGCACGCCGCGGTCCAGGAGCTGGAGGAGACGGGTCACGAGGATCCGTCGCACGCCGGAATAGCCCATCGCGAGCGTGTTCGCGCGGAGGAGGAGGGCCGCGCGGACCTCGTCTTGGCGGAGGGGCGGTCCCTGGCCGACCGCGTGGCTCCGGAGGAGGTTGATCTGCAACGCGCGGACGTCGGCGTCGGAGATCGCGACGTTCGCGAGTTCCCCGAACCCGGTCTTGATGCCGTACGCGAGGGCGCCCTTCGCGACGACCTTCTCCAGGGCGCGGCGGCTCGCGTCGACGCGCTTCGCCGCGGCGGGGGCGAGCCGCACCGGTTCGCGTCCGCGGGCGACCGCCACGACGTCGGCGAGGTCGAGGGACCGGCCGTCGATCGAACGCATGGAGGACCGCCGCGGCATCCCGCTGCGTCGATAAACGTTTTCTCGCGGACTCCAAAGACGTTAAGCGCCCGTGGCCCTTCGGGAACCGTCCCATGCAAATCGTGTTCCTCGGTACGTCCGGATCGTGGCCGACGCCGAAGAGGAACGTGAGCGCGGTCGCCGTGAAACGCGGGCCGGAGGTCGTGCTCTTCGACTGCGGGGAAGGCACGCAGCGGCAGTTCATGCAGAGCCGCCTGAGCTTCATGCAGGTGTCGCGGGTCTTCCTGTCCCACTTCCACGGAGACCATTTCCTCGGGCTGCCCGGGATGGTCCAGAGCATGTCGATGAACGGTCGGGAGGTGCCCCTCGAGGTCTATGGCCCGCGGGGCGTCGAGCGGCTCGTGGGCGAGCTCTTGTCTCTCGGCTACTTCACGCCGGGCTTCGCGGTGAAGGCGAAGGAGGTCCCGCCGGGCGGGGCCGTCGACGGCGGCGAGTACACGGTCACGGCCCACGAGGCGGTCCACACGGTCCCGTGCCTCAGCTACGTGCTCGAGGAGAAGCCGCGGCCCGGGCGGTTCAGCGTGGAGCGGGCGGAGGCGCTCGGCGTCCCGACGGGTCCCCTGTTCAGCCGGCTGCAGGAAGGCGAGACGGTCCGGGTCGGGAATCGCGCGGTCCGCCCGGAGGACGTCTTGGGCCCGCCGCGCCGCGGCCGCAAGATCGTCTACACAGGGGACACGATGCCCTACGAGGACCTCGTCTCGATCGCCCGGCGCGCGGACGTCCTGATCCACGACGCGACGTCGGACGCGGCCCTGGAGGAGAAGGCGAACCGGTACGGGCACTCGTCGTCGCGGCAGGCGGCGGAGGTCGCAAAGGAAGCCGCGGTCGGCCTGCTCGTCCTGACGCACCTCAGCCCGCGATACGAGGACCCGGCGACGATCCTCGAGGACGCCCGCAAGGTCTTCGAGAATGTGCGGGTGGCCGAAGACTTCATGGAAGTCGAGGTCCCATATCCGGAGTGAAGTCGAACAACGATGCCGCGTCTCTTCACGGCCCTCTGGGGAGCTGGTGTGATCGCCTCCGTCATGCTGACTCTGCCGATGTCTGCGATCTTCTTCTTCATTTTCCTATACGTCTACACGGCGAGTCTCAACCTCCCGGTTGCGGAGGCCATCTTCCTCTCGCTTCTCCTGGCTTGGCTCGCCTTCGTATTGAGGTATTTCGCGCTTGTGCGAATCGAAATCGAGGACGCCGGAATCGTCGTACGTTCTCGATTGGTGAAGAAAGATCGAACACCGTGGGGGTTCCTCCGGATTCGCCACATCTTCGGACCCTTCTTTACGATCGGGAAGCCGCCGACTCTATTCACCACGGTCATCGCCGTCCTCGTTATTGGCCGACCACATGCGTTCTCCCGTGAGTTGAGCCGACGCGGCGCGCTCGTTCCGTGAATGCGACGGTCCGCTCGGATCTGACCTGTCACAGTCCCGAGTTCAACGAACCGAAACCATCTCCGCCTTTGCTTGGCGGACGAACCGGTCGATTTCCGATCGCGCCTGCTCAGCATAGGCCGCCACCCGCTGCGTTACCGCTTCCCGGGCCCGAGGGTCCGTCGAGGGCCCGATGTACTCCTCTATCTGCCGCCGACCACCGACGCGATCTTCATAGTGCCAGAAGTAGAGATATCGACCTCTTCGAATCGTCTTCACGCAATAGCCGCAACCAATCATCATCCAGAAACCACCTCGTGGGGACATTGCGTTATCGTTATTTAACGATAACGACGGGGTGTGCGAAACGCTCCCCGCCTCATCGCCTTGGTCAAAGGAGCTTCATCAGGTCCGATTTGGTGACGATGCCCGTGACGTCGCCCTTCTGGGTGACCAGGACCGCGTCGTAGTGCCGCAGGAGGCCCGCCGCGAGCTCGACGGGCGCCTTCGCGTCGACCTGCGGGAAGGCGGGTTCCATGACCTCGTCCACGCGGATCCGGGCGAGGTCCTTCGGGTCGCGGCCGGACAGGATCAGGTTGTTGATCACCTTGTCCGAGATCGACCCGACCGGATGGCCGTTGTGCATGACCGGCATCTGGGAGAACTTCCATCGGCGCATCTCGTCGACCGCGGTCTCGAGGGGCAACCTCGCCTCAACGTACTGCACCTTCCGGCTCTGAATCTGTTCGACGAGGGCCTTCTTCTCCTGCCGCTTCAGCTCCGCCTGGAGCGCGTTCATGATCCGCCGCACGCTGTCGTAGGACGGGTTCATCTGCCGCTTCTCGATCTTGACGATCGTCGACTGGCTGACGCTCGCGAGGCGGGCGATCGCGGTCTGCGTGAGCCCCAGCGCCTTCCGGAGACGGGGGATCTCGTCGAGGTCCGGCATCATCGGTCCCCCGATGGGGCGCGGGTACATATTCCTGTCGGAATTTTCGCCTCAATCGGATATTATTCTGAGGGTCGTCTTCGGGACCGACGATCCCATGTCCGGCACCCGAGGTCTCCGCCGCGGACCTATTCCTGACAAAAGTGATATATGGACCCGGGCATCCACGCCGCACAGCCGTCGGGGGAATGCCGTGGCGCGGAACATCTTCGTCGAGGAACTCGTCCATACGCCGATCGAGGAGCAGGGCGATGAGATCGTCGAGCGAAAGGGGATCGGCCATCCCGACAGCATCGCGGACGGCCTCGCGGAGACGGTCTCCGTGGCCTTGTGCAAGATGTACCAGGAGCGCTTCGGCCGGATCCTCCATCACAACACGGACCAGGTCGAGGTCGTCGGAGGCCAAAGCGCGCCCAAGTTCGGCGGCGGAGTGTTCCTCGAACCCGCTTACATCCTCCTCGTCGGCCGGGCGACGACGATGGTCGACGGCGTCCGCCTCCCCTATCGGACGGCCGCGATCCAGGCCGCCCACGACTACCTCACGAAGACCTGCACGAACCTGAACGTCGACGCGGACGTCATCTTGGACTGCAAGATCGGCCATGGGTCCGTGGACCTGCGCGGCCTCTACGACACGCAGAAGCAGCTCGCGAACGACACGTCCTTCGGCGTCGGCTTCGCGCCTTTCTCCGAGCTCGAGACAGTGACGCTGAAGACGGAGCAGCTGATCAACGGCGCCCGGAAGAAGGACCTCAAGGAGGT
>VBLS01000021.1 GCA_005878635.1 Methanobacteriota archaeon
AACCCCGACGAGCCATGGTTCCCGCACATCCGGTGCTCGGGTCCGCGAGACTGCGATGGCCCCGACAATCACAAATGGGAGGAGCAAGCCGACAGTCCGCGCCAAACTGATGCCAAGATTCTCCAGCTGCACGAGTGGAGTTGAGCCGCCGACCAGTTGACCCTGCTCATATTCGCCCAGGACCCCTGAGAAGAGGAGGATGTACACCACTGTAATTGCTATTACGCACCACGATCCGAAACGGAGGATTGCCCGAAATCGTCGCTGCAGAAATACGGCGGCATAGGTCGTCCGGAGGATCCGGACAGTCACCAGGAAGATATTCGCGACAATGTACGCGGCCATCGCTATCGCCATCATTACCGCGAGGCGATGGGCGGACATCATAACTAGGAGAATCGTCGCGAGGATGCCAAGGTTGATCAGACCTACGCGGGCCCGGAGGCGAAGGAGAGCCCATACGAAAACCGGGGCAGCTGCAGTGAACAGGCTCCTTGTTGGCATCTGCCACTCAAGACTGCTCACGAATCGGGGCGCCGTCGAAAAGAGGAATGCAATCAAGAGCGCAAGCCGAGCATCCGGCTTGATTTCGCGGGCCATCAGGAAAGCTCCCAAAGTGCCCATGATGGCCGAGATGAAGTCGATGAGGAGGATCGAGCCTTCGACCGAGACCCCTCCGACCTCAGTCGTACCAGCAACGGCAAGGACCGATCCGGACGGGTGGGAAAGCGGATAGAGCCCGAACAGAGAGAGCGGGTTGATCAGCCACGCCGCATACTTTGAATCGATGATTGCCTGAGAGAGCCCATGGAAAACAAAGGAGTCTGCGCCAACCTCGTGATCGGTTGTGGGATACCGGAATGCAAGGTTCAGCGCCACGATGGACAGTAGGAGCGCCAACGTTGCGGCCCTAGGGAATGATTTCACAACCGGCCCCCTCCGGTACTTAGATTGCCCACGACTTCCCTCAGTGAGCCGAATTCGTACTCAGACTGCAGCGACACGAGGAATTTCCGGAAAGGCTCGAGGTTTCGATTGCACGTTGTGGTGAGCCAAGCCGGAAGCCCTGAGTACACCCGCGCCAAGTCAATCGCTTCCCAGGTATGGCACAAAATCGAGATCACGGAGCCGGAACTGTCCCTGACCGCATGCAGGGCCCGTTCCGTCCCCAGAGCGTGCACGAATCCGAGGCCGATTGGCCCCCCGGGAGAATGAGGGTTCTCGGTCACGGGTACCTCCCAGAGGCGTAGAGAGCCGACCTTTCGAACGTCTCGCGCGTTTGGATGATAGGGCTCGCGAGGTGCGCCGCGGTGGTCAACAACGCGTAAGAAATGGCGTCGCTTCAAGCGCCCCGGCAATACAGACGAGTCCGCTTCGTAGCCGAGCGCGTCGAGCGCTTGGAGGATCACGGGACTCACGCTGAAATTTGGAGCGCGAAACAGTCTCGGCTTCGCACCGGCAAGGCCGGCCAAACCCGCGGTGGCGTCGTCGATCATACGTTCCTGCCAAGAGGGGCTTTCGAGGGAGTAGTGTGCTGGCACGTGCCGGACGCCATGGGACCCGAACCACCTTCCATCAAGGGTCTGTTCGCGCAGGAAATCGGGAACCTGTTGCGCGGCGTCGAGAGTGAAGAAGTAATCCGGATCGATATCGAGCCGGCGGAAGAGGTCTGCGAGCCGGGGGAGCCCCTCTTCCAAGCCAGCTTTGCCCCCGACGAACATTGCCACGTCGGGCTCGACGTCGACGGCTCGACGTCGACGCTCACCACGACGGTACGAGGGCGTCGATCACCGTCCATCTGAGGGCCTCCATGTCGGCTCCGAGGAACCTTCACGTTCGGGCTCAAACCTCGGAAAAACGCCGTCCGAGGCTAGGCATTCCTGGTAAACCCGAATCAATCGGTCGGCCATGATTTCCCAACGATGTCCGGCAATCCGTTGACGAGCCGCAAGCTCGAGGAGCCCCCGCTCGGATGGATGTTCCAGCAGCCATTGGACATTCAGGGCGAGATCCTCGGCGTTCCCGGGAATGTAATATCGAACGGTGTCCCCCAGGAGACGCCGGAGGGCCGGGAGGTCGGCAACGACCATCGCCTTTCCGGCCACGGCGTATTCGTAAGCCTTGTTGGGTGTCGCAATCTCCGTGAGAGGGTTCCGCTGGTATGAGACCACTCCGACCGTCGCTCGGGCGAGTATTGACGGGACCAGCGTCGCCGGTACCTCGCCCTCAATCGTAACGACATCCTCGATTCCGAGCCGGCTAACCTGATCCCGAAGGGCCTGGACGAAGCTAGGTTCTCCCGGCCCGATGATGCGCCATCGGACCTGAATTCGGACGATCTCTCGGAGCCTCTTGGCGGCGGTTAGAACAAGGCGAAGGTCCCGCTCCGGATTCAGTCCGCCCACGATCGTGATTTCGGCAGAATCACCTGATACCAACTCGGGCTTAGGGCCTCCGATCTCGACTGGCCAGTCGGGGGAGTTCTCCACGACTACAATGCGTTCTCTTGGCACACCGCGAGACTCCAATATCGCGCCGATCGTCGGGTTTACTGTAATCGTTCGGTTTGCAAACGCACAGGAAACGCGCTGCACCAGCACGCTCAAACGCTCTACGAACGAGCCTCCAAACCTGGGGAAACGCGCGCGATAAATCTCAGGCATTGACTCGTGCAGGTCCAATACCAACCGGGCCCCGAGAGCGCGGCATGGCACGGCAGCCAGGATCAGGAAATCCGGGAGAGAATGAACGTGAATGATGCGGTACCGCCGGAAGGCGTGAGCTACAACCAGATTCACGGAAACCAGGAGAAAGAAAGTGACGTACTGATACGCGTACCGCAGCCGGCTTCCCCTCCGTGGCCCGAGGGGCAGGCGACGGACCCGTACGCCCGGCATGACTTCGGCTCTGTCTTCCTTGTCGGTCCTAAGGCACAGGACGTCCACCGTGAATCCAACTGACTCTAGCGTCCGTACCTCCCTTCGGACCCGCGGATCGGCGGGGAATTTCGCGTATACCACATGGCAAACTGGGACGTGTGAAATCGATGAAGAGCGCATAGTCATCCTTTTACTCCGAGAGCGACAATCTTGCGCCCAAGGAACCCAAGCGGTCCATCGGAAAGACGGCGCTCGGTCCAGTCGAGTGCGTGAAGCAAGCGCGCGCGAAAGGCAGGTGGCATCCAGCCCGTCATCCAGGGCAGGTAGTCCAAGCGCCAAGACCGAACATTCTGAAACCCACCAGAACGGACAAGTCGAAGCATGCCGCGCGTGCTGTACAATCGCGCCGTGAAAGATTTCGAACTTCCGGAGAACCGATGTGACGTAACTGCAATCCTCAGGTTCAAGGGCGAGCGCGAGAACACGACGAAGGCGGCTCTTCCTCCCGGAACGAGGACCCGGCAAACCTCTCGGACGATGCTTACCGGTGACGAAACATGGGGTAAGACCAGGATGCACGTGGCCGCGGTGAAACTTCCCTCGCGGAACGGGAGCGATTCGCCGATGGCAATCACGAAACGAACGCTGGGGCGGCGCCTCCGGGGATCGACGCCGACAACCGACCAACCTTCCTTCTCTAGCGACAAGAGATCCTCGCCACCGCCGCTTCCGACATCCAGAAGCCTCCCGTCGGAGGGGGCGAATAACGCATGAGCAAAACCGCTATCTCTCGTGCGAAGGTACGAATGGAGATCGACTCTGGACGCGCTTCGTTTCACATCATTCACCCAAGCTTCAGCCCCACGGCCAAGACGAGCGCAACAGCAATCGTGAGTTCGACAGCCCAAAGAATGCCAACAATTTCCCATTCTCGCAGCGGTCTCCATTTCATTATTGCGTGAGCGAGGGATTCGATACGGCCATTCCAGACCAAACGACCATCCTGGCCAATCTTGCCGTAGTTTTCACCTTGGAAGCGTCCGCGAAGCTTCAGGATGAATTCGAGAATCATCGGGAAAAAAAGAATGGCCCCGAAAGTCTTCAGTGAAGGCGATGATATGATCGCGGCACAACCGATCGTGGCTCCGGTGAACAAAGTCATCGAATCGCCCGGAAAAACGCGGGCGGGATATCGATTGAAGAGCAAGAAGGCGGAGAGCGCGCCCAGGAGTGGGAAAAGTAGAAACAGCCCTTCCTGTGCGTTCGTGAGGAACGACAGCGCGATGAGCGATGCCGTGATGATGATCCCAAGACCGGCTCCGAGGCCGTTGAAGCCCTCGAGCATGTTTGCCGCGTTGCTCGCGCTCGTGACCCCGACGGGGACCGCGACGGCCATGAGAATCCCAATGTCGACGCCGAGCAGGACCGTATTTTTCGAAGCGTAAACCACGGCCCCGAGCGGAAGTGCGAGCACGAACGGAAGAATGGCCTTGGATCTCTTGCGCAGTCGGAACATGTCGTCCATTAAACCCACGATTCCGGCTCCTAGACACGCGCTCAAGGCAGCGAAGAAAAGAGCGTTAGTGGCAACAGGGGCAGCCAGTCCGACGAGGACGGCAACCCCCACATAGAAACCAAGAATTACGGCGATACCGCCCATCTCAGGAACAAGAGGACTGTGAGGTTTGTTGAGGTCCTTCCCCACCAGAGTGGTGCCACGCAACGACTTGATTAGCCAAGGCAGGAAGAGGCATACCGCGACAAATGATACCATGGCTGACGCTAGCAACACCAACAGGTCCATGGCGGGAACTCGACTTCCGACGACGGCGGAATCCGCTATATGGGCATTCTCCTAAGATTCTGGAACGTGAGAACAGACGTTGGCCAGAGGGTCGCCAGAGACCTATCATGTGCGATAAGCGGCCGGAAATCTTCTTAAACACCCGCGGGAACCCTTTCGCCGATGGAAGCCGATAAGATCCGAACCGCAAACATTCCAATGTTCCGGTTGGACCCGAAGGACGCCGTGGTCGTGGTGTCCCTCGTCGGAATCGCCGCGTATGTAATCGGCTTCATCGTCGGCTTGGCCGCGTGAGTCCACCCGTCTCGGGCGATGGCTGTCCTTCTGCCGCTGTCCCGGAAATGTACTTGACCCGGGACCTGGGTTGGGGTCGCCATGGCCCCCCGAATTCATCCAAGTGCCGAAGTCTCGAGCGAAGCGACTATCGGGGAAGGCAGTCGGATCTGGCATTGGGCGCAGATTCGGGAAGGAGCGCGTGTTGGGCAGAACTGCGTCGTCGGGAAGGACGTCTACGTGGACGCCACGGTCGTAGTAGGCGATGATTGCAAGGTCGAGAATTTCGCCAGCATCTACCGGGGCGTCACCATCGGGAACCGAGTGTTCGTCGGACCCCACGTCTGCTTCACAAATGATACCTATCCCCGAGCGGTAAGTCCCGACTGGAAAGTCCTCCCAACGAAAGTGGAGAACGGTGCGTCAATTGGCGCGAACGCGACCATCCTCTGCGGACTCACCATCGGGAGGAACGCCATGGTCGCTGCGGGGGCCGTCGTCACCAAGGATGTCCCGCCTCACGCCCTGGTCGCAGGAGTGCCCGCGAAGATCATCGGGTGGGTGTGCGAGT
>VBLS01000022.1 GCA_005878635.1 Methanobacteriota archaeon
ACTGTTAGCGTGATCGCTACGACCAGGCCACCCGGCCCGCTCTTCCTCGTGACCTTCATAGAAACGGGGCTACCGTCCGGGACGTCGTGGTCCGTCACCCTGGATGACTTACTCAACAGGTCCACGACACCGACGATCACATTCTCCGGGCCGAATGGGACGTACTCCTTTGCGGTGGGGAGAATCCGCGGCGACACCGCCTACTACTACGCCATCCCCGCCTCGGGATCGCTCGCGGTGAACGGGACCCCTGTGAGTGTCCCTGTCTCCTTCACGGCGGACACACGGGGCGGCACGGTCGTGGCGACGGTTCCGACCGGGACCTATCCGCTGGCCGTAGCGTATGACAGCGGGAACGGGTACATCTACGTGACGAACCAGTACTCGAACAACGTCAGCGTGATTAACGGGACGACCGTCGTAGCGTCAGTTGCCGTCGGGGTCTGGCCCGTTGGTGTGGCGTACGACGGCGGGAACGGGTACGTGTACGTGGCGAACTATGACTCGAACAACGTCAGCGTGATTGACGGGACGACCGTCGTGGCGTCAGTTGCGGTCGGGGCCTATCTCTTTGGTGTGGCGTATGACGACGGGAACGGGTACATCTATGTGGCGAACCCCGGCTCGAACGCCGTGAGCGTAATCAATGGGACGGCGGTCGTCGCGACGCTTCCGGTCGGGAACCAGCCCTATGGGGTCGGGTACGACAGCGGGAACGGGTACATTTACGTGGCGAGCAGTGGCTCGAACACCGTGCATGCAGTCTTCGGGACGGTGCTGGTTGGGTGGACTACGGTCGGATACGCTCCCTATGGCGTGGCGTATGACAGCGGGAACGGGTACGTCTACGTGACGAACCGGGACTCGAACGACGTCAGCGTGATCAATGGAACGACGGTCGTGACTACGGTTCCAGTCGGGTCCCTTCCCCTTGGCGTGGCGTATGACAGCGGGAACGGGTACGTCTATGTGGCGAACAGCGGCTCGAACAACGTCAGCGTGATCTCCGGGACGACCGTCGTGGCGACGATTCCGGTCGGGAACATTCCCTACGGCGTGGCGTATGATAGCGAGAACGGGTACGTCTATGTGGCGAACAGCGGCTCGAACACCACGAGCGTGATCTCCACCACCACGCCGGGTCCGACGACGACCGCAACACTGGCAGGGACCGCCGGATCGGGTTCTTGGTTCGTCACCCCAGTGGGCGTCACTCTGACCGCCTCCGATGCGGCCAGCGTGATCGTCGCCACGAACTATTCCGTCGACGCAGGGACGTGGCAGGAGTACATGGCGCCCTTCACGGTCAGCGGGGACGGGAACCACACGGTCCAGTTCTACTCGGTGAACGCGGCCGGCTTCACGGAGTCCACGGAGACCTTGGCGATTCACATCGACACGACGTCCCCGACCGCGTCGGCCGTACCTTCGGGCACGCAGGGCGGCGACGAGTGGTTCATCTCCCAGGCCACGGTCACTCTGAGCGCCTCCGATAGGACGAGCGGCGTGGGCTCGATCAGCTACAACCTCGACGGCGGCATGTGGACCGCGTACTCCGGGCCGATTACGCTCTCGGATGGGGCGCACACCCTCCTGTATGGCGCGACGGACGTCGCGGGGAACACAGCCAGCGTGAAGTCCCTCAGCGTGAGGGTCGACACAATCGCGCCTTCGTTGACCGACTTGACCCCTTCGGGCCGCGTCACCACGTCCGCGATTGACGTGACGTGGACGGGTTCGGACTCGGGATCGGGCATCGTGAGCTACGCGGTAAGCGTGGATGGCCGCGCCTTCCAGAACGTAGCCCTGAACGAAAGTGTAATCCTTTCCCTTTCGGACGGCGCGCACACGATCACGGTCCGCGCAACGGACGCCGCCGGGAACACGCAGACGCAGACGACGACGGTCACGGTCGACACGAACCTCTTTAGCTTCACCGGGCCGCTCGGCGGTCTCCCGACGATCGCCCTAATCACGATTATCGCGGTCGTCCCGGTCGCCCTGGTGTTCATCCGGAAGCGGAAGAGGCGCGTGTCCGCACCGCCGAAGCAGCCACGTGCGCCGCCGAACCCGTGAGGCTTGTCCACTTCCCCGAGGCGGATGACGGACCTCGGACGTCCCCGGGGCTTAAGTATGTTCGTCATGGAGGAGCCTGGGGTTGACCGTGTGCACATTCGTTCCCCGTTGGGAGCACTATCTCCATAGGACTGCTGCAATTAGGCCTACTTTGGGAAACGCACTTCGGGCAACGCGACCGCCTGCTCGAACTCGGCGAGCGCCGATTCCGTTCGGATGCGCCTGTAGTAGATTTCGGTCGTCCGGTGACCCAGCGCCCGACTCACCGCCTCGATGGAGACGTTGTGGTCCTTTGCTACTTGGGCGAAGGTGGACCGAAAAGTCCTCAGATGGAACTCCACGCCGCTCTCGTGTTCCAAACGTCTCTGTTTTGGTTTGAACGCAGCGTATAGACCTGACTCGCATAGGGCTTCGCGTGACACTAGTAGCCTCGCCTCGACCAACGCCGCAGCACGAACAGGTACAGGAACACCCCCACCGGGATCGTCACGACTCCTCCAAGCAAAGTTGCCTGGGTCCAGCCGTACAGGAGTGCGTTCCGACTGAGGATGAGGAGGGCCGCCACGGCCACGACCGTAGCGAGGGCGATTCTCCTTCGAAGACTCACCGTCTTCGGTGGCACGGAGGGGTCACCTTGGCTGTGAAGAGCATCTCGCGCACTTCCTCGAGAAGGCCAGAGGGGGTGGGCATGGGGCCTCGCGAACGCGTGATCGTTCATGAGACTTTGTCAAGCAATTCGGCTTAGGTCGCGCGGGCCGCGCAAGGCCGTTTCAGCCATGCACCCGCAATCTTCGAGCAGGTGGCCTTGAGCGGGGATTTCGTCGAGTTTTTGACGTTCCCGGCCTACGACCGGACCGGCTGGGCGGCCCGCGGCCCCGCCGATCTCGGCGGCGAGCGAGGAGGATCAGGAGGTCGGCGACGTTCGTCCCAGTGGGACCGGTGACGATCAGGTCGCCGAGGGCGCGGAAGAACGCGTAGGAATTGTTCTCGCGGAGGAAGTCCTCCGGATCGAGTCCCAGCGTCCGCGCCCTCGCCAGCGTGTCCCCATCGACGATCGCACCCGCCGCCTCCGTATTTCCATCGATTCCATCCGTGCCGCACGAGAGGAGCACGGCATGCCTCCCCTCAATCGCGGGTGCGGCAGAGAGGACAAGTTCCTGATTGCGACCTCCCCGTCCCCCTCCGACGACTCGGACCGTGGTCTCTCCGCCCGCGACGACTCCGATCGCGGCGGCATCGGGAGCCCACTCCAATGCGTGCGATGAAAAGGACGGCCCGACCTTCCTCGCCTCGCCTTCGACAGAAGTCGACCAGAGGCGCACACGATATCCGCGTCGGCGGGCTTCCTTCATTGCTGCACGGCAGGCGAGAGACAGGTCTGCGACGATCAGATTGTGGACTCGCCGCCGGACGGATTGCTCGAGCTTCGGCTCGGCCGGCGCAGCCTCCAACCTCGTACGGACCGTCGGAGGCATTTCTTCCCAGAGACCGTGTGTACGAAGGACTTGCATCGCCCGTGCCCCCCGGGAGGATTCGATCGCGGTGGGCCCCGATCCGATGTCCTCGATTGGATTGCCGACGATGTCCGACACGATCAGCCCGACCACGGTCGCTCCTCGAGCTGCCGCGCGGGCGGCGAGGCGGCCCCCCTTCACAAGAGAGAGCCCTTTCCGGACCTCGTTGACGTCCCGGATCGGAAGGCCGCTCCGGAGGAGGGATCCATACGCCAGGCGGAGGTCCTCGAGAGGGATGGGGCTCGCCTCGAACATCGCTGAGGCCCCGCCGGAGACGAGGACGAGTAGGAGATTGTCTCGGCCTAGGCGGTCGACCAGTTGGAGCGCGGCCTCGCCCGCCGCCAGGCTTCCCTCATCGGGCAGGGGATGAGACCCCACGAACGAGCGAATCCGGTCCATCGGAATGTCATTCGGCGGTCGGTTCGAAGCCAAGATTCCGGAGGCGATGGGCAACTTTCCGAGGGCGGCGCGTGCCATGGGAACGGCGGCTTTGCCGACCGCAAGAAGATGGATCCGATGACCCTGTAGACGAAACGAACGCCCTGGCGTCTCTAAGGTTCGGCCCCGAACCCGAAGCGCACTTCCGACAAGCCGTTCCGGATCGATCGCGCCTAGCGCGGCGGCCAAGCACGCGAGTGCGTCCTGCCGAAGGTCCTGAAGGCTCTCATCGTTGACTTTGCTCAAGCGCTTCAAGCCTTCCAAAGAGGGCCAATCTCGAGGCCCAGCGCCGCCCGACTCAGCCCCTCGTTTTTTCACGAGCTTTGCCACGGCGTTGTCCCAAAGCCCGAGCCTACTCAAGCCTTCCGGCCTCAAGCTGCGGTGTCCTGTCCGCGACCTCTCGGGTCGAGCTCCGCGCGGCCTTAGAACGTGACGAGCGGTTTGCCCGTCAGTTCGTTGACTGCGAAGTTGATGAAGAAGAACCCGAAGAAGACCACGTTGAGGAGCAACACGATGTAGGACCACCACCGAAGCCGCGCCACCTTCGGTAGCCGCCGGTTCAGGTAGATTACCGCGAACGGCATGATCATCGCAGGAAGATTCGAAAAGTTCGCGGAGACCTGGATCAGCCGGAAAGGTGGAAGGAGGAACAGGAATCCGGTGATCGCCCCGGCAAGTAACAGCAGGAACGGGTAGTAGAACCGCCGTGGATTCCCCTGCGTGAACCGCCGGAACCGGGCGCTGATCGCGTGGGCGCCGTCGACGAACTGTCGGCTGAGAAGGTCGAACACGCCAAGCTGCGTGCTGAAGAGGATGAAGAAGCCCACGACCAACGCCCAGGTCCGCAAGAACGGACCGAAATGAACCCCGAGCTGGTCGGCAGCATACGTGGGGATGTTGAGATCCGTGACCGGGACACCGGAGGTCTGGCGGAGCTGATAGACGATCATCGTGGGGAGCATCATGCCGAAGAGCGCGCCGACGAAGAAGACGGCCCACTGGTCGATGAGGAGGTACTTGAACCAACGTTTCCAGCGGGAGATGTTCTTCGGGTCTTCCGGGAAAATCATGCCGGAGGGCCGCACCTCCTCTTGCTTGCCGCCTACGAGGCCCGCGATATACCCGACCCGGTGGCCCATCCCGTACCCTTTGTCCCGATAGTAGCTGATCGCCACGTAGTTCAGGCCGGAGGCGAGGGCCGTGAAGCCCGCCAGCGCACCGAGATTGGTCGCGCTCGTGCCCGACGGCGGAGCGGCGGGGATCACGAGGGAGGCGAAGGAACTGCCCCAGACGGTCGCGGGGACCACGATGATCGCGATGATGGCGACCGAGACGAGGATGAACACCACCATGATCCAGTTCGCGATCTCCAGGGTTCGGGAGATCTTCTTGCCGAACAGAGTGATGACGAACACGACGAGGAGGAGCCCAGCCCCTAGCGCCTTGACGGTCGGGAGCTCCGCGGCCGTCCGTGCGCGCCCAAAGATGAGCGGGAAGAGACTCTCCCCCGCGTTGGCCGCCCAGCCCCCCCAGATGAAGGCGAGGTAGAACAGGCCGACCGCAAGGGGGGTCCAGAGGATGAATCCCGGAGGCACGCGGCCGAAGGCGACGACGGGGGCTTCGCCGGTGGCGACCGTAAAGCGTCCGAGCTCGACATTGTAGAACACCTGTAACAAGGCGGAGACGAGGACGACCCAACCGATCCCGACGAAGCCGCCCGCCCCGCCGACCGTCCGAGGCCCGACGAGCCACTCCCCACTCCCGATGGAAATCCCGAGGGCGATCATGCTTGGCCCCAGGACGTACAGGACCAATTGCTTGGGACCGATCCGGCCCTTGATATGGAAGACCTCTTCCGGCTCCGGCAAGTCGGTAACGGGCAGCGGAGGACGACTCACGCCGATCTGCACGAACTCGCCGGTCACAACCTCCTTCTTCGGTTCTCCCTCCATCATTTCAACCATGGAGCTTCCTCCTGTCAACCCTGACGCGAGAGGCGGACACGCAGAGGCTTCGCCGAACCGAACGGACCGAAGGCGAACCCCGAGTGGACGGGCAAAGCCGCCTCTCCCCCGCCGGGGGAAGGCGTGCTACTACTTGACTCCCATGGTTCACATCGAACTCCACGCGTGATGCGAGGGCCTTCGGAGCCCCGAGAGGGGCTGTGGGTCAAGCCGGTTCCGAGCCTTTTAGGCGCTTTGGCAGCTTTCCACGTAGGGATGTCGAGGCGTCCGCGACTAGCAGGGTTGCCATCGGAATTGGAGAAGATTGTCGGGAAGGCGGAGGTGATCCAGAGGGGCGCGTCTTTCGAGGAGCACCGTAGGGACATGGCCGACTACGAAGGCACCCCGGCCGTCGTCGTCCGGCCCCGATCCGAGGAACAGGTCTCCGCGATCGTCCAGCTCGCGAACCGCCGACAGATCCCCATCCTCGCCTGGGGAGCCGGCTCGAGCCTCACGGGGGCGGTCGTCCGCGAGGGCGCCATTGTGGTCGACATGAAGCGATTCGACCGAATCCTCAAGGTCGATCCGGTGAACTGGTACGTGGACGTGCAGCCCGGCGTCGTGCTCGACGACCTGGAACATGCCCTCCAGGCGGAAGGGTTCTTCTTCCCGCCGGATCCCGCGAGCAGTTTCCTGTGCACCGTCGGCGGGGCGATCGCGACGGGCGCCGGGGGCATGCGGTGCGTCCGGTACGGGACGATGAAGGACTGGGTCATGGCCCTCCGGGTCGTCCTCCCGACCGGCGAGGTGACCAGCCTCGGCGAACCCCTCCCGAAGAACCGGGCGGGCTACGACCTCGTTCACCTGTTCGTCGGAAGCGAAGGGACCCTCGGCATCATCACGCAGGCCACGTTGAAGATCCTTCCTCTTCCGGTGGTCCGGGTCCAGAGGATGCTCGTCCAATTCGCGGACTGGCCCACCGCGGGGGAAGCGATCAAAGGCCTTCGGAAGGCCCGGGTGGTCCCCGACCTGCTCGAGTTTCTCGACCGGGAGACGATCATCGCGGTGAACCAATCCTACGACTTCCAGGTCGAGGAGGCGGAAGCGACCCTCCTGGTCGACCTCGAGGAGCCGTCGATCCCCGCGGCCACCGAGGTGTTCCGCGCCCATTCGGCCCTGGCGATTCGGCCGGCCGCGGACGAGGTCGAAGCGGACCGACTGTATCAGGTCCGCGCCCGCGCCTACCTCGCGTTGAAGGAGCGCTCCTCCGGGATCCAGATCGAGGACGTCGTCGTGCCGATCGACCGCCTTGCGGAGTACCTCCGGCTCGTCAAGGAGGTGGCGGCGCGGCACCGGGTGCAGATCCCCGTCGTCGGGCACGCGGGGGACGGGAACGTCCATCCCGCCATCGTGTACGACAAGGCGGACGCGAAAAGCCGGGACGCAGCGACGGCCGCGTTCGAGGAAATCTGCCAATATGCGATCCGGGTCGGCGGGAGTGTGACCGGGGAGCATGGGGTCGGTTCCCAGAAAGTGGCCCTCTTCCGAGCCCAGCTGGAAGCCCATGGCGGCGGCGAGAGCTTGCGACTCATGAAGGAGATCAAGCGAGTCTTCGACCCGAAGGGAATCATGAATCCAGGAAAATACGTCGACGCGGCTTGAATTCGCCAAAAGGGCGCTGGGAACCTAGCCGGCCCCCTCGAAGCGAACCATGTCGAGCGGGTGCAGGATTGCGCGCCCCAACCCGTCCCGTAATTGCAGTGTGCACACGCTGCTTTCGGTCGCGATCAGGTCGCATCCGCTCTGCCGGAACTGCTCGAACAGCTTTTCTCCAACGGCCATGGAGAGGTCGTATCCGAGCCACCCGCTCTTCATCCCGAAGGTCCCCGCGATTCCGCAACACGTGCCCGTCTCGACGGTCCGCACGCGGTACGACGCGCGTTCGAGGAACCGCGTCGCCGGCGCCCCCGAGGTGAGAGCGCGGTCGTGACACGGGATGTGGAACCCGACGACGCCCGCGACATCGCGGCTCGGACGCAGCGGCAGGCCCGCGAGCCCTCGCTCGATGAATTCGAAGAAACCGTAGGCATGCGATCCGACCTTCTTGGCGAGTTCGCCCTCCCGAAGTTTCGGGTACACCTTGCGGAGCATGTAGACGGCCGTCGGTTCCGTCGACACGATGTCGTAGCCTTCGTCGACGAGGGGCCCAAGGACCCGCAGATTGAAGGCCGCCAGGGCCGAGGCCTTGCCGAGCTGTCCGTACGACACGTAGGGCATCCCGCTCCACCGCACGTCGGGGATGAGGACCGAATATCCGAGTCGCTCCAGGATGTCGATCGCCTTGAGACCGAGGTCCGGGTTGTTGTATTCCGCGTACAGATCCGGAAAGAAGGCGACTTTGCCGACGCGACTGGCCTTCGTCCCTCGGGCGTTGAC
>VBLS01000023.1 GCA_005878635.1 Methanobacteriota archaeon
AAAGGAGATGCAGAAGGTCGCCAAGGCGAACGACGAGCTCGAGGCCCGCGAGCATCGGTTCGAGACCGCGAAGGCCGAACTCGAGGCGCGGACGAAGGGCTTGGAGCAGCGCGAGAAGCGACTCAAACAACTGGCGGAGTCGTTGGAGCGGGAGCGGACCGAGTCGAAGGCGATGATGAAGAAACTGGAGGCGGAAGGAGAACGCGTCTCCCAGAAGGAGGCGACGATCGAGGCCCTCGTGGCCCGGACGGTGTCGAAGGAACGGGACGCGATCGAGGAGCAGGCGAAAAAGGTGCGCTCGATGGCCGCGGACCTGAAGGGGAAGGACAAGACGGTCGAGCGAGGACGCGTCCGGCTGCAGGCCCTCCAGCGGGAGCTCGAGACGCGCCAGGCCGGCCTGGAGAAGCGCGACCATGCGATTCGGGAACAGGAAGGGCAGCTCGAACGACGCCGCGAAGAACTCCGCCGGATGCGGGAGCAGATCGAGGAACTTCTCTAGGTCATTCTCGACTCAGGGGCTCCGAGGACGTCTGATCCGCCGAGCGGGTCGGCCAACCGTAGGCGTGGAGGAACAGGAAGGCGCTCCCGAACAACGGCACGAAGATCAGGGAACTCAGCACGTGGTACAAGGTGAAGGGGACTTGGGCCTCGATCATCACGCCGAGCGTCACGCCGAAGGGACGGGTCAGAAAATACCATTCGCCGAAGGCGGTCCACAAATCGTAGCCGACCGTGAGGGGCACGCTGATCGTCGTCAGGAGGGCGACGGATTTGACGCGGAAGAGGATCCGAGGCCGAATCCGACGTCCGACGAGCGCGACGAACAGGTAGCCTGAGACGACGAAAAACGTGACTCCCGTCATCGTGCTGAGGGCGTATCCGCCGAAGACCGACCACGCGAGCGTCTGTTGGACGACGAGCGCGGACAGGGGCACGAGTACGGTCCACCAACGTCCGAGGAGGGAGCCTGCGAGGAGGGTCGCGACGAACACGGTCTCGATGTTCGCGTATCGGCGCATCACGAGCGTTCCGGTTACCGCAACGATAATCAGGAAGATGCCCAGGATCTGGGTTCGTCCATCTCCGAGACCGGATTCCAGGATGCTTCGCCAGCTCCGCGGCACGTCACCCGCCATCCTGGGAGGCAGTGAAAGCCCAGAGGACCACGTCGTTGTCGCTCAGGGCTGCGTGGTCGGAAGCGACCGTCCCATAAGCCCCGTTCACCCAGAATTGCCATGAGAGGCCGCCTGAGCCCCCGTTCGACGTGCCGTTAATCTCCGTCACGAACATTCCTTTCGGAAGATCGTAGGGCACGTAGGCGACGGCGAAGTCGAGCTTTTGACCGGCTTCGACTAGGATCGAGAATGCAGTGTTATTGATGGTTGCCATCGAGGTGTAGCGAATGGTCCAACCCGGGCCGTCAATCCGAAGGTGGACGAAGCGGACGACGCCCGATTGCACCGAGGCGGGTTCCATCAGCTGCGTCGCCCCGTAGAGACCTGCAATCGCCGCGATGACGATCGCACAGAATAAAATCGCTTGACTCCGCTCGTTCATCCTAGTGCCCACGCCGTTTCCTCCATGCCACGCTGAGGGCGACGGCCGCCACGATGAGGGCGGCAACGATACCGATGGCCAAGAAGAGAGTTGCAGACGGGGTGGGCGCGGGCCCGGTGGTCGCCCAATTTTCGACCTTGAAGATGTAGATTACGGCCGGAAACGAGACGCCCTGACGGGTTGACGACGTCATCGAAATGAAGCCGACCGCTCCCGTTGTCCCGCAACCGGTTATCGGCCCGGATCCGGGAGGCAATGGCGGGGGAACACAAAGGCCCTTGACAAGGACCCGGATCTCACGCGAAGATCCGAAGGGGATGGTGCCGAGCTTCCATGTGTACGAAAGTCCCTCGTGCCGAAAAGGCGATAGAGATTCCGGCGTCACATTGCGAGCGACGAAGCTGACCAACAAGGTAACGTCGGTCGCCGCGCCAAAACTTGCCGCGACGGTGATGTTGACGCGGGCGTCTACCGCATCCGAGATCCGACTCGGTTGCTCGACGGTGATATTGAGCGGGCCTCCGCTCGCCTCTGCGATGGCATAGAGGTGGCCGTTGTCGCTCGGAGTGAACAGCATTCCGTCCGCGAAGGAAGGCGACCCGAGAATGTATTGGGCCGGCGTCGGGACGAACTCCCACACAACCTCTCCGGTCGCCGCGTCGAGGCAATAAACAGTACCATTCGCCGTATTCGTGGAGAACACGATCTTTCCGTCCGCATAGCTGATGGACGATTGAACGGGCCCATTCGGGACAAGGGCCCATAGGATGCCGCCGGTCGAAGAGGCGACCGCCGTCACGCGCCCGGCTCCACCGAATCCGCCCCCTCCGACAAAGAGGATGCCGCCGTGTTCAGCGGAAGACGAGATCCCTGCGCCGACGTTAGCACGCCAGATTTCCGCGCCCGACGTCGCATTGACCGAGTAGACATAACCATTTTTCGAAGAGCTGAGGACCGAATTGCCGCTAACTAGGGGTGAAGCCGCGACGGACCCATTCGTGGGGAAGAACCACTTCAGGTCCCCCTTCGCGGCGCCGAGGGCCAAGATCCCGAACGGCGGATCGAATGTGATGCCGGTCGTCCGATTGTATGTGCCCATCAGCCCGACGTAGACCATGCCGTTCGCGACCGCGGGCGATGAGAAGTGGATGGAGCTGGCCGCGTGACGCCATGCCATCGTCCCGTTGCTCGCCCACAACGACACGACTTCCCCGGGCCCGCCGGATTCGTTGAAAGTACCGAGATAGACCCGGTCGAAGACGACCTTGGGCGAGGAGGTAATCCCGCTGAACCCCGGATTTGTCAGGAGGGATACGTTCCACCGTTCGGCACCGCTGGTGGCATTGACCCAGTGAACCCGCCCGTCCGACCCCCCTACAATTAGCCCACCATCGAACACGGAAGGCGACGACACGCCGTGAACTATCCGATTCCTCCATACCTCTTGCCCGGTCGACTCGTTCAGAGCGAAGAGTCCGTTCCTCGAATTGACGAACACCTTTCCGTAGGCGACGCTCGGGGTCGATCCGATCTCGCTGACTCCGGTGTCGTGATCCCAAAGAACCCGTACACTATTCGGCGCCTTCGAGTTGGACGTCCCGCTGTTTGTTGCATCGCCTCGAAATTGCATCGAGGGGTATGGGTTCTGAGGGGACGGCACTGGATATCGTCCCGCGAACGTGACCCCGTCGAACGCCGCGTCATACAGCGCAATCGAATCGCCGTCGGAGAGGACGAGATTTGAGATTCCGGTTGAGGTGAATTGCCATCGGTTTTGCGCCCCGTCCCACTTGTAAAGGCCCACGAAGCCCGCGGGCGGATTCCGATTTCCTACATCGCTGACCGCGACTCCGCAACAAGCGTACCAATTCCATTTTATCGTCACGCCAAGCTGCGTCGCGGCCGCCAACGTCGCATTCCATGTCGCATTGACGGCCGTCGGGCTCAGAAGCAACGTATGAGACCAATCGTAGCCGCCATCCCCGAGGTCGAATAAGATCGAGATGTTGGCAGGTCCTGCGACGGCGGCGCTGGGTCGGACGAACGGTCCGGGGACGATCAAAGCCGCTGCAGCAAAGGCGGCCGCCACGACGATAAACCGGACCTGAATTCCCCCGTCAATTCCACTTGATGTTTGTCTGATGAACTTGAGTACTTAAGAATGTTGGCGCGGCCTTTTCCATCGAGACCTGATGTCGCTTGTGATGGAGCTCTTGCGAAATCTCCGCGTGACCACTCGTCTTTTATTCCTCTTCGAAGTCACGACGACCCGCCACACGCGGCTCCGGACGATTGCCGAGCGACTCGGGATGACGGTCCAAGGCGTTTCGGAATACGCAAACGGTCTCCAGGTCGACGGACTTCTTGTACTCGCGGATGGGGAATATCGCGCGACCAAGAAGGGGGTCGAACTTCTGCACGATCAGTTCGTCAGCTTGCGCGGGTTCGTCGATCGCGCGGGCCGGGCCCTCGCCTTCGTCGAGACGACCGCGGCGATAGCCGGTGGTTCGATTCATCGCGGGGACCGCGTAGGATTGTTCATGGAAGCGGGGTCCCTCGTGGCCCACCCGACCCGCGCGTCGCCGTCCACCGGAATCGCGGTCCATGACGCCTCGGCGGGCGAACTCGTTCGGCTGCGAGACCTCGAAGGAATCGTGGCGCTCAAGCCCGGTCGCATCGTGATCGCGCGCACCCGTTCCTCATCGTCGGGTAGGAAGGGAGCTCGGACGACGACCTCGCGCCGCCTCCCGCCGTCAGGAAAATATCGTGTTGTTGCCGCCCTCGACGTGGCCGGCGTGGTCGCTGCGAAGGACCTCGGCCTCAAACCTCGTATCGAGTTTGCGGTCCTGGCCGCGACCGTCGAGGCGGCGGAACGGGGCGTGGACGTCCTCCTGCTCGTGCCTGAGGAGCGGGTCACCGAAGCCGTCCAGGCGATCGAGGCCGCGAACGCCCGGCTCGAGGACAAGATTCCATACGAGACCGTGGCATTGGGCTGATCACTCGAGGATGGACACCGCATCGAGGCGGCCATCGCCGTCCCGATCCTGGCCGGCGACGACCCGATAGAAGTCGTCACCGGGCGCGAATCCGTCGAGGACGTCGTCTGCGAATCGCGTGAGGCCGAGGATCGCGGCCATCGTCCCGACCGCGTGGAGGCCGCTGAGGAGGACGATGACTCGGTCCGGGTTCCACGGAT
>VBLS01000051.1 GCA_005878635.1 Methanobacteriota archaeon
GCAATCGCGAAATTCTCCCGCCGCGATGCGGAGGCCTACCCGCGATTCGGCCGGCTCATGGCGCGCCTCGCGAAGTTCATCGCGCCGACGCTGACGATGACGCCTCCCGACGTCGGGTCCCTGAACCCGGCGGAACTCGGGAAGCTCCTCGCCTTGAACAAGCAGGTGAAGACGTTGAGCGAGGACGAGCTGTACACGTTCGCACGGCTGATGACGATGAGCGCGGCGGACTACCTGGACGAGTGGTTCGAGACGGACGCCTTGAAGGCGGGCCTCTGCTCGAGCGGGATCATCGGGACGCTCCTGGGCCCCCGCTCTCCCGGCACCGCGTACGTGCTCATGCATCACTACATGGGAGAGATCGACGGCGCCTACCGTTCCTGGGGGTACGTCCGCGGCGGCATGGGAATGGTCAGTGAATCGATCGCGAGCGCCGCCCGTTCCTACGGAGCCGAGATCCGGGTGAACGCGGAGGTCCGGCAGATCCTCGTGAAGGATGGAAGGGCCGTGGGCGTCGAGCTCACTAGTAGCGAACGGATCGAGGCGAAGGTCGTCGCGTCCGGAGCCGACCCGAAGCGGACGTTCCTGAAATTTCTGGAACGATCCGACCTCCCCGCCGACTTCGTCCGCGGTATCGAGAACTTCAAGATCGAGGGCTCCTCGGGCAAAGCGAACTTCGCCCTCTCGGAGGCGCCGAGCTTCTCCGCGCTCCCGGGGAGCGGGCCGCAATTGCAGGGCGCGATCTCGATCGGGCCGAGCGTCGATTACATCGAGAAGGCGTACGACGACGCGAAGTACGGGGACTTCTCCCACCGGCCGTTCATCGACATGTGCATCCCGTCGACGGTGGATCCGACCCTCGCTCCGCCGGGGAAGCACATCATGTCGTGCTTCATCCAGTACGCGCCGTACACGTTGCGCAACGGCAAGTGGCCGGACCGCCGCGAAGCGTTCGCGGAGACCGTCATCGACACCATCGAGGAATACGTCCCGAACCTCCGGGACATCATCCTCCACCAGCAGGTCCTCAGTCCGTGGGATCTGGAGCAGATGATTGGCCTGACCGGCGGCAACATCTTCCATGGCGAGCTGACGCCGAACCAGCTGTTCTTCCTGCGGCCGGTCCCCGGATGGGCCCAGTACCGCACGCCGATCAAGGGCCTGTACCTGTGCGCCTCCGGAGCGCATCCGGGCGGCGGCGTGATGGGCGCGCCCGGATACAACGCCGCGCGGGAGATCCTCAAGGACTGGGCGCTGCTGCGGATGTGAGCCTTGCCCGATTCCTTCGACGTGGTCATCGTCGGCGGAGGCCACAACGGCCTCGTCGCGGCAACGTACCTCGCTAAGGCCCGCCGGCGGGTCCTGGTCCTCGAGCGCCGCCCGTTCGTCGGCGGCGCGGCAGTCACCGAAGACCTTGCACCAGGCTTCCGCGTTCCAACTGGGGCCGACGACGTGGGACTCCTGCGGCCCGAGGTGGTGGATGACCTGAACCTGACCGCGCGCGGATTGCGGTTCCTGCCCTTGGATCCGGAGGTCACGGCCGTCGGGGATCACGCGGCCATCCGAATCTGGCGGGACGCCTGGAGGACGCAGGCGGATCTGATGGCGAAATCGCCGCGGGACGCGGAGGCCTATCCTCGGTTCGCGGACCTCATGACCGCGTTCGCGACGGCGCTGGATCCGCTCGTCACGATGACGCCGCCGAATGTCGCGGAGCCGAGCTTGGGGGAACAGATGAGCCTGCTCCGTCGAGCCCTCGCGGTCCGGCGGTTGGGCAAAGCGACGATGCAACAGATGCTCCGCGTGCCGCCGATGCCGGTGCGCGATTTCCTCAACGAGTGGTTCGAGACGGAGCTCCTGAAGGCTTCGCTCGCGGTCGACGCCCTCGTGGGGACCTTCCAGGGGCCTTTCTCTCCCGGGACGGCCTTCGGCCTGATCCCGCGCTTTTCGCCGGCGGTCCGCGGGCGCGGATGGTGCTTCGTCAAGGGCGGGATGGGCGGCCTGGCGAATGCCCTGGCCTCCGCCGCGAGGGACGCCGGTGTGACGATTCGCACGGAGGCCGAGGTCCGACGGATCACGAGCCGCAACGGCCGGGTGACCGGCGTGGACCTCGCGAACGGAGACCGGATCGAGGCCCCGACGGTCGCGTCCAACGCGGATCCAAAACGCACCTTCCTCCATCTTGTCGATCCGGAAGAACTGAGTCCCGAATTCCTCGTTCGGGTTCGCAACTTCCAGACGACGGGCGTGGTCGCCAAGGTGAACTTCGCCTTGGACCACCTACCCAAGTTTCCCGTGGTCGGAGACGGGATGCCCGCCCACTTCCGCATCAGTCCGTCGCTCGAGTACCTGGAACGGGCGTACGACGACGCGAAATACGGCCATGCCTCCCGGGCTCCGTTTCTCGAGGCCTTCGTCCCGTCGATCCTCGATCCCGATCTCGCTCCGTCCGGCAAACACGTCCTGTCGTGCCTCGTCCAGTACGCACCGTACGATTTGGCCTCCGGAAACTGGGACAAGGAACGTGAGAAGTTGGGCGACCAGGTCGCGGGGTTGCTCGAGGAACACATGCCGGGATTCGAGAAGTCGGTCCTCGCGCGACAGGTCCTGACCCCGCGGGACCTCGAAGACCGATTCGGACTGACGGGCGGCCACATCTACCACGGCGAGATGACGTTGGACCAAATGCTCGTCCTGCGGCCCGTGCCGGGGTGGGCCCAGTACCGTACGCCCATCGAAGGCCTCTACCTATGCGGGTCCGGAGCCCATCCGGGCGGCGGGATCAGCGGGGCGCCCGGATACAACGCGGCCCGACAGATCCTCGCGGACTCGACGCGCCGTGCCGGATGATCTCAATCCGGGTCGGCGCGTGATCCCCCTCGATGCGCGCGATCGTCTCGAATCTTTCTTATCCTACGAACGAATCGGCCGGGTGGATTGGTCGACTTGCTCGAACCGGGCCACCTGGCGCCGGACTTCGAAGGGAACAACCAGGACGGGGTGCCCGTCCGGCTCCGGGACTTGCGGGGCAAGAACGTCGTCCTCTTCTTCTACCCGGAGGACGACACGCTCGGCTGCACCCGCGAAGCCTGCGCCTTCCGCGAGGACACGGACGCATTCCGAGACGTCGGGGCCGTGGTCCTCGGCGTCAGCGTCCAAGACGAAGCCTCCCATCGGGCCTTCCGCGAGAAGTATCGACTCTCGTTCGATCTCGTCGCCGACCCGGAGCGGCGAATCGCCGGGGCCTTCCGCGCCGTCGCGATTCACGGCCTGGCGAAGCGCGTCACCTACGTGATCGGCCCGGACGGCCGAATCCTCGCGGGCTACCGGAGGCTGGACCCGAAGTCCCACAGCCGCGAAGCCCTTCGGATCCTCTCGGGGGTGCGCCGCCGATGAGTGCCGCCAAGCTCCCGAACGTCGTCATCCCCCGGACCATCCGTCTCCACTACGAGCCCTTCACGAAGCACTTCAAAGGCTTTGAGGACGTGGAGGCCGTTCGCGGGATCTTCGGACCGAGGACCCGCGCCGTCCTTCGGTCCCTGAAAGTCGAGTTCTTCTCCTCGAAGTGGGGCTACATGGGCGTCAGCGACGAGGATGGCCACCTCGTGGTCTCGACGCATTACCTGCGGACGGGGAACCGACGGGACATCTACCTCGACGTCGTGCACGAACTCGTCCACGTCCGCCAGTTCAAGGAAGGGAAGGAGCTGTTCCCGGAGGGTTTCAACTACCCGGACGCGCCCACGGAGATCGAGGCGTACCGGGTGTGCATCGCCGAGGGCCGGCGGCTCGGCATCACGGACCGGGATTTGTTCAAGTACCTGAAGGTCGAGTGGATGGACGAGGACGATCTGCGGAAACTCGCCCGTAACGTCGGAGTGAAGGCCCCGCCTAAATCCAAGCGCAAGAAATCGAAGAACGGGTAGGCGAGATTCACCTACGTACCACGGACCGGGCTGATCGTAATCGTCGCTGGGGCCTCGGAGTTATAGTTATTTAACTATAACATGGACGCCTACTCGAACGAGGTCAATTGGGGCTGTCGCGTCGTCGGCCTCTGCAGCTTCGTGACCCGGACCCCGATGAGTCGGAATCGGTGATTTCCTCCCGCGAACTCCTTCGCGAGGTCCACACAAACGTCGGCGAGGACCTTCTCATCAAGGATGTGGGAGCCGAGAGTCCGCTCTCGCAAGTGTGTCTGGAATCCTTCGAATCGGATCTTGATCCCGACGGTCCGAAAGGTCGCGCCCTGGGCGCGCGCCCGCAAGAACACATTTCGGGCCACGTCGCGGATCGTCGATTCCACCTTTTCCCAGTCCGTGACGTCCTTGTCGAACGTCCGCTCGACGCTGATCGACTTCGGATCGGGCCGTTCCTCGACCGGGAGCTCCTCGACGCCCCGAGCGATCGCCCAGAGCCAGATCGAGTTCTTCCCCATCAGCTTCTTGAGCTCCGCTCCCGGGAACCGGGCGAGCTCGCCGATCGTGCGGACGCCGACTCCTTCGAGGACCTGCGCGGTCTTCGGTCCGACGCCGCTGATCTTCGGGACCGGCAGGGGGTCCAGGAAGGCGGTCACCTCTTCCGGGCGGACCACCTTGATCCCGTCCGGCTTCGCGATGTCGGAGGCCATCTTCGCGATGGATTTGTTGGGAGCCGCGCCGATCGTGCAGGCGAGCCCTTCTCGCTCCCGGACCGCGGCCTTCACCCGCGCGGCATAGGCGGGGACCTCGTCGAATCCGGGCACCTTCGAGGTCACGTCGAGGAACGCTTCGTCGATGCTCACATGCTCGAGGACGTCGGCGAAGGACCGGAGGACCTCGATGACGCTCTCGGAGGCCGCCATATAGAGATCGTAATTCGGACGGAGGTAGGAGGCTTGCGGCAGCTTCCGCCAGGCC
>VBLS01000052.1 GCA_005878635.1 Methanobacteriota archaeon
ATCATGTATTTAGTCGTACTTGGATCGATGTTCATGTTCATTTTCTTCCGGGAGGCGGCCGCTCGCGGTCTCCGTTCCACCGATCCCGTCGGTGCTGCCCCGCAGGGCCTTTCGGCCTCCCTCGCAGGAGGCAGGAAAGCGTGATTCGGATGAGTGGGACGGATGAGTCGCGGCCTTTGCCGCTATCCCAATTCCTCACTGGAGCTGGCCCTATTTAAAGATTCTTTGCTGCTCATTCTCACTCGCGAGACCGTCGCCGATTGTCCCGCTGGAAGGCCTGATTCGAGTACCAGCGCTTGGAGTCGCGCTGCCGGTGTCCGGAGGCGACGTGTTCGCTCACCCGCTCGACGAAGGTGTGGAGCGATTCGACGTCCGTGATGTCTTTCCGGCACAGTCGCGTGAGCCGGGCCCGGAGTTCCTCGTCGAACCGCACGCCGTTCGCCGCGAGGCCGTCCCGGAGCTGCCGGGCGAGGCGGCCGCCGCGGACGTCCCAGTCCGTGAGGATAATCGCCTCGCGGTGACTCGCGGCGATCGACTCGCAGAGCCCGAAGATCGTCGAGCCTTCGTTGATCAGGCGGACGTCTCCCTCGACGCCGAGGGCTCGCAGCGCCCGTCGATCGTATTCGCCTTCGACGATGATCGGCGCGAGACGGTTCTTATCCGCGAGGTCCTCGAGGACCTTCGAGAGGTCGCGATGCAGTTCTTCCCAATCCATGACCGATCTCCGAAGCGGCTCGGGATCCCGCCGCGGGAATCCCGCGGCGCCATCGCCGTCAGTCCCGAACCGGGCAAGGGCGATAAGGGTTGCGTGGCGACGCCATCATATATCGGCCGCCGGATACGCGCGGTGTGCCGGGCGAGGAGGACGTCAATTTTGAACGCGTCACCAAAGTCTACCGGGAAGAGAGCGGGAAGAAGACCCTCGTGAGCCTCGAAGCCGACTTCTACGACAAACTCGCCGCCTACATCGCCCGGCTCGACGAAGGGTCCAATGCGGAGGCGCAGAAAGATCCGAATTCGCCGAAGGCGCTCCTTCTCCAGGACGAACTGCGAAAGGTCCGGAAGAGACGGGACCAGATCTTCACCTATCGGGAGCGGAAGCTCGCCCTGCTCGCCTCGAGTCGTGCGAGCGGCGCCGAGGTCGAGGTGCCGCACCTGACCACGCAAGAGCTCGCCTTGTTCGAGGGCATGGTTGGGCTCCTGAGGAAATCCCGAGCGGAGGCGTTTGGGTCCCTTCCGGCCGCCGCGGAGTCGAAGCTTCCTCCCGAATCGCCCTCGCCTCCGAAATTGCAAGCGTCGCCGAAGGAACCCGAACGGATGCGGGTGGTCCGTGCCGAGGAGACCAAGCGCACCCCCGTCGTGCCCACGTTGAAAGATCATGTCCTCGTCCATGTCCTCGAGGACATCCCGCCCTTCGCGGGGATCGACACGACGTATCGGTTGAAGAAGGAGGACGTCGTGACGCTCCCGAAGACGATCGCGAAGATCCTCGTGGACCGCGGCAAGGCGCGCATCGTGCAAGTCGCCGGCGCGCCGGCCTGAGGCTCGACGGCGGCACGGGGAAAGGGCTAAGACCTCGCATTCGCATCTCGAAGATCGACAACCGTTAGGACCGGGGACCGGACGAGGCGATCGCCTCGATCCGATCAATACCGACTCGGTTGTGGGGGGAGTTCGATGCGCACGTCCGTTGTCGTCGTCTTGACCGCGTGGTTGCTTCTCGCCTCGTCGTCGTTCGTCGCCGTTTCCGGAACCCGTGCCGCGACGACTCCGCCACGGCCGATGGGCGGATTCGTCGACTCCATGTTATGGTCCGCGCAGCCCAGCGAGGCGCAAGCTCTACTCGACCTGCAAAGCGGGGCCTTGGACGTCTACGCGTACCCGCTGAAGACCGCGGGGGACATTCTATCGGCACATCAAAATCCGAATCTTCGGACGATCGACAGCTTTGGGACGGAGGACAATCTGTTCGTCAACCCGGTCCCGGTGAACCAGAGCCTCGCCCCGGGAGTCTTCAATCCGTTCGCGGTCCCTGAGATCCGCCAGGCGCTGAATTACCTCCTCGACCGGGATTATATCAACGCGCAAATTTTCGGAGGCTACGGCGCCGGTCACAGCGCCATCTGGAACCCAGCGAGCCCAGAGGCCGCGCGCGACCCGTTCTTCTTCCACGATCTGAACCGCCAGTACGGATACAACTATTCTCGGGCCCACGACATGGTCTTCGCCGCGCTGAATGCGTCCGGTGCCACCTACAGCAACGGGAACTGGTCTTGGCAGGGCCATCCGATCGTCGTCAACATCGTCCAGCGGGTCGAGGACCAGCGGTTCCAGATCGGCCAGTACGTCGCGAGCCAAATCCAAACCCTCGGGCTTCAAGCGAACCTCATCCCGAAGTCCGGTGGCGGCGCGTTCCAGATCGTCTACAACGGCCCGCCGGACACCGGCGCCTGGATGCTTTACACGGAGGGCTGGGCTTACACCGGGTTGGTCCGATGGCCCGACGAGGATCTCGACTTCTTCTACAATGGCGGGGAAGGCAGCACGATCTGGTACACCGCGGGAGGCCCGTACCATCCCCCGCAGGAACTCTCCGACATCGCCGTCCGGCTCCGGGACCGCAACTACTCGAGCGTCGAGGATCGGCAGCGGCTCGTCGAGCGAGGACAGACCCTCGCTTTGAATGAATCGGTCCGGGTGTGGCTCGTGGCCAGCGAAACGCAGGTGTATTCCGACCGGGTGACCAACGTCGTCACGGACCTCTACGGCGGCCTCTGGAGCCCGTTATCCATACGCACGGCGCGGTTCGCGACGCCCGGGGGCACCCTCCACGTCGGAAATCGCCTCAATTTCGTCAGCCCGTGGCAGCCGTGGCAGGGGTTCGCGTTTCTCTACGATTGGATCGTTCGCGACACCTTCTCGGACCCGGGCGTCGCGGTCCATCCGCACACCGGAGCGTACATCCCGATCCGCGCGGAATTCGAATCGACCACGGCGGGACCGAACGGCTCCCTCGCGGTCCCCCCCGATGCGCAGGTCTACAATCCGTCAAGCGGCGCCTGGGAAGCCGTTGCCCCCGGGACGAACGCCCGGTCAGAGGTCTCGTTCAACTACACCTTCGGGAACTGGCACCACGGTCCGGCGATGGACATGAACGACGTCCTGTATGACGTCGCGTTGATTGCCCGCCGCGCCGCGGGGGACGTCGCGGCCCATGACCCCGACGCGCTCGACGCGCACGATCGGGCCTTCGCCTCCATGTTCCGCGGGCTCCGTGTCGTCGACTCGGACACCCTCGAGGTATACGTCGACTTCTGGCATCCCGATCCGTCCTTCATCGCCGCCGCCGCAGACGTTTGGCCCCGCACCCCATGGGAGGTCGGCGAGCTCGCCATGCTCACGACGCTCCACGACCACACTCGGGTGAGCGAGGTCACCGCGTCGATCGACGGACTCGACGTCATCGACCTGACCAAGGGCAACACGGTCGGGTTCATGGACAACGAAATCGCCTCCGGGAACGTGACGACGAGCGGGCCCGGCGTGACCCGGCCCGCGGGTTTCTCCGGCCTGATCACCCAGGCTGACGCGGAGGCGCGATGGTCCTCGCTCCAGACGTGGCGGGCCAACAAGCTCCACTACTTCCCGAGCAACGGGCCGTTCTACCTGGACACCCTGACGCCGTCCATGATCGCGGCGAATCAGGCCCAGGTGACCAACGATCCGAACTACCCGTTCCCCGCGACCCGATGGGACGACCTCCTCCAGACCCCCGTCCCCTCCCTGTCGATCAGTCCCATCGCCGACGTCGTGATCGGCGACCCGGCGCAGGTCCACCTGACGACCGACGTCGCGGGACAGCCGTACGACAACGCGACGGTCCTCTATCGCATAATCGAGCCGGCCCATGAGACCGTCCTCCAAACGGGTCAAGCGGTCCGGTCCGGCCCGGGCGCGTGGGACGTCGATCTCCTTCCGGCCTTCACCGCGAACCTGAGCGAAGGGACGTACCGGTTCGAGGCCGCGGCGACAAGCACGGAGGCCTCCCTAACGACGTACGCGAACCGGACGTTCAACGTCACGTCGTCGACCGACATCGTGCCCCCTACGTCGGCGATCGACGCCCTCCCATCCTACTGGATCCGGGGCGGGCCATTCGTGTTCCAGGTGACGGCGACCGACGACAAGAGCGGCGTCGCCCTCGTGGAAATCCATCAGGCGTTCAGTGCGGACGGAACCGACTGGTCCACCCCGGTCGTCGTCGGCAACGCCTCCTCGCCCCCGTTCGCCTTCTCCATCTCGCCATCGCAGGGGGATGGCCGCTACCGATTCTGGTCGATCGCAAGGGATGCGGCGGGAAACGTGGAGTCCTTAGCTGCGAAGTCCCCGACCGGCGACGCTGAGTCCGGCCTCGACACGGCCACGCCCCTATCGGCCTTGGGCCCGCCGACAGGTTATTGGCAACCCTCGACACCCCTATCCGTGAGCTCGATCGCAAGCGATGACGGCAGTGGGCTGGCGTCTGTACAGCTATTTGCCAGCTACAGTGCGGATGGCGTCTCCTGGACGGCTCCCGCCTCCGTTGGGACGAGGACATCCGGGCCCTTCGAGTTCACCTTTGGGTGGACGATGGGAGAGGGACGCTATCGCTTCTGGTCCATCGCGACGGATGTTGCAGGGAACGTCGAAGCCATCGGTGGCAAGCCCACGACCGGAGAGTTCGAAGTCGGCGTCGATTCCGTCGCCCCGACCGCCACC
>VBLS01000053.1 GCA_005878635.1 Methanobacteriota archaeon
CGCGGTCGAGGAGCTCCATCGCCTTCTTCTGGATGATCTTCACGCGGTTCTCGACGTCCTTCTTCCACTCGTCCATCGAGGCCGATGATGGGCCGGCACCTTTCTCGAGTTCCGCGAGCCGCGCTTTGAGCTTGTCAACTTCGGCCTGCAACTTCGTGGCCTTCGCGTCGGATTCACTCTGATCGGACTCCAACGATCGTTCCTTCCCTTCGAGGACCTCGGCCCGGGCGTCTAGCCCTTTCTCCATCTCCTCGATCCGAACGTCACGTTCCCGGAGCTTCTCCTCCCGATCAAGGACCTCGAGCGCCTTCTTCTGGAGGAACCGGAGGTTCTTCGAGACTTCGGCCTGCATGGCGTCGGCCTGGATGCGGAGCCGTTCCGCATCGCTCCGCGCGGCGCTCGCGCTCCGGAGGTCATCGTCGATACGGCCTCGCGCGAGTTCCGCTTCATGACGGGACTTCTCGAGATTCCGAAGCCCTTCCGAGAGCACCGCGTCGCGGGCCGCGAGGTCGGCCTCGCGCGTGGCCAGCTCGGACTGGAACGCGGCGGACTGCTCGGTCCGGGCGCGCAGGTCCCGATCCTTCTTTCCGAGGTCCTCCATGAGATTGTTCGCTCGCTGCAATTCCGTCGCGACGGTCCGCTCCTTCGTCGCCACTTCCTCGAGCTTCGATTCGAGGTCCGCCGATTGCCCCTCAAGGCCTTTCTGGCGGGCCGCGAGCTGCTCGGAGAGGGTTCCCAGTCGCGTGGCTTCCTGGTCCAGGGATCCCTTCCGTGTCCGCGCATCCGCCGAGGCTTGGGCGGTCTCCTTTTCGGCGACGGCGAGCCTCGCCAGACGCGCCTCGAGGTCTCGGATCGCCGCTTGGACCTCGGCCTCCTTTGCGGCAAGCTCCCGAGATTTTTCTTGCAGCTGGCTGAGTTGGGCCTGGGCGGTGCGCTCCGCCTTGTCGGCCTCCGAGCGGCGTCGCTCGAGGGCGGCCTGTTGCGTGGCGAGATCGTTCGACTGCCGCTTCGCGGTCTTCTCGGCCTCCTCCGCGAGGAGCGCGCGTCGTTGGGAATCGTTGATGAGTCGTTCGGCTTGCTGGGCCTGGACGGCCGTCGCGTCTCTCGTCGCCTCGAGTTGCTTCAGTTCTTCCGCGCGCTTCGTTGACCACCCGGAGCGTTCGGACTCGAACGACTGCCGCATCCGGAGAAGTTCATCTTCCTTGGCCTTGAGTTCGGCCAGGCGCGCCTCGGACCTCTTCCAGGAGGCCTCCGCCTCCGCCGCCCTCGCGGTGTGGGCCTTCGCCTGGGCATCCAGCTTCGATCGCTCAAGGTCGAGTTGGGTTGTCCCCGCCCGGACGGCCCTCTCCCGGCCTTCGATCTCTTCCGAGCGTTTGGTGAGTTCAACCGTCCGCGACTCCGACATCGCATTGAGTTGGGCTTGCGCCGATCGGAGGGTCGTCTGCTGATTCTCCCACTGCTTGCGCTTTTCCATCTCCTCGGTGTGGAATTTCTTGACGGCCTCGTCGATCTGACTGTCCCGCGAGTTCAGGTCTTGCTCTCGGCGAACGAGCGCCATCGCCTGTGCGGACAGCTCGGTCAACTTCGACTCTGCTTGGTTTTCCTTGGTTTCCAATTCCCTCGTCCGGGTCTCCAGATCTTCCGCCTCGGAGCGCAGGTCCGCTTCCTGAGCGGCGACGGCCTTCTCGCGGATTGCCAGCTCCTTCGCCTTGGCCCCGAGCGTGTCCTGGAGCGTCGCCGCGTCGCGTTCCACCCGATCGCGTTCCGCGCGGAGTTCGGCCTCCTTGATCGCAAGGGACTGACCGATCGCTTCCGCCTCCGTCCGCACGTGCGTCGACTCCGTCTCGTATCGGTCTTTCAGTTGGGCAAGCTCCAGCTGATAGGCCTCGAGCTGCCTCCCTGTCTCCTGGACCGCAGCGCGCTCTTGCTCCAGCCGGCTCTCGTTCGCTCGGAGGGATTCCTCGGTCGCGACAATGCGTCGCTCCCGATCCGAGAAATCGCGCGCCTTGGCCTCGAGGGTTTGGGCGTTCCCCTGAAGCTCGGTATCGATCTCATGGAACCGTTGCGTCTGGGCCGTCCGCTCCCGCTCGAGCTCGGTCCTCTTCGCCGTCAGGTCGGCTTCGAGGGCATTCAGCGACTCGGTCCGCGTCGACAGTTCGAGCGCATGGCGCCCGCTTTCCTCCTTGAAAGCCCGTTCCTTTGAATCGATTTCGAGAGCTCGCTGCTCCAACTCGGCCTTCAGATGATCGGCCTCCGCCTTCCGAAGCGTGGCGGACTGGGAGGCCTCCTCGACCGCCTTCTCGCGCCGCCCCAGCTCCTCCTCGGTCCTCGTGAAGCGCTCGTCTTCCTGGCGGATCCTTTCCTCCTGGTCTTTGACCTCGATCTCCCGCCGTTCGAGGCGCATGATCCGGACCGCCCACGACTCCCGTTGCGAGGTGCTTTCCTGTTCAAACGTCTCACGCTGCTCCTTGAGCATAGCTTGCTGGGATTCCAAAGTGGTCTGCCAGGTCCGAAGTTCTTCCGCGCGCTTGGCCTCGGTCTCCCGGAGACCCGCGGCCTTGCCGTCCAGCTCCTGCGCGAGGTTCGTCAAGCTCGCGTTTCGCGACTCGACTTCGGAACGCCCCTTCGCCAGCTTTTCGTTCTCGATTTCCAAGGTCTCCTCGCGGGCCGCCAGGTCCGTAAGTCGACGCGCGTTATCCTCCGCCTGAGCGCGGACGGCGTCTTCTTTGTCCTGCACCGACTGTTCCCGCGCCTCCACTTCGATTTCTCGTGCCAAGAGGGCCTGATTTTTCTCAGTCCTCGCGGCGTCGAATGCCTCTTTGTCCTGCGCGATCCGGAGCTGTCCCTCTCCGATTTCCTTGGCCTGTGCGTCCAGGTCATTCCCCCGGCGACGCAGCTCCTCCTCATAATGGGCCGTCAGGTCCTGGAACTCCCGGCGATCGGAATCGAAGGCCGCCCGGGCCTCCTGGAGGACGACACGGTCCTCATTCAATGCCGTCTCGCGGTCCTCGAGATCGCGCGTTCGAGCGGACAATTCCTGGTGTGTGGCCTCCGCCCGTGCGGTCGCCTGGCTTGCTTTCTCTTCCGCTTCCCGGACCTGGGCCTCGCGGGACTCGAGTTCCGCCTCGAGCGGGGCCACGCGCCCCTCCCTCGCGTTCAATTCCTCCCCCTTGGCTGCGGCGGCGGCCTCCGCCGCTTCAGCGCTGGCCACGCGCTCGTCGACCGATCGCTTGAACTGTAGCAGATCTTTCTGATCGATCTCGAATTGCTCTCGGCCGTGGGCGAGATCTTCGAGATCCTTGCGGACGACGGCCCGGCGATCTTCCAAGTCCTTCCGTTCCCCGCGGATCGCCTCGACTTCCTGGGCCAGGCGCTCCTTCTCGGCGCGGAGGCGGTCCTCTTCCGGCGCGAGGTCTCGCTCGCGCTCGTTCAATCGTTCCTCCACCGTCCGGACGGAAGTCTCGCGCTCGGTGACGGCCCTGGACTTCGTGGAGAGTTCCGCTTCGCGGGCCTCGACCTGGGCCTTTCCGGCATCCAACTCTCCCCGCGCGGCTTCGTTCTTCTTCGCGAGGTCCTCCAACGCGCCGCGTTCCTGCGCGACCTCGAGTTCGCGTCGGCGTAGGTCCTCCTCCTTCGCGGCGAGGGCGGCCCGATCCAACTCGATCTGCGATCGCGCTTCGTCCGCCTGCTTCTGAATCGCGTCCAGCTCGACCCCTCGCGTCTCGATCCCGACCCCTCGCTCGTCGAGTTCCTTCGATCGCGCTTCGAGTCGGCCCTCTTCTTGGCGGGTCTCTTCCAAGCGCTGCTTGATCGCGTCCTCGAACTTGTCCTGGACTTGGACGAGCATCTCCCGCGCGAACTCGACCTGTTCCGGGCTCACGGGACCGTAGGCGAGGAGGGCGACCGCGAGGGCATCTCCGCGAACCGTCTGCCCATGGTACTTCTGAATCTTGATCGGCTTGTCGACCGCGTCGAGGATGCCGGCCTCGACGACTTGCCCATAGGTAACTTGGCACGCCGGGTCCAACGTGAATTCCCGGAGCATCTTGCCCCGTTCGTCCACGAGGAAGGCCTTCGCGGGCCGCCAACGCTGCCGCTGGGCGAACATCCCGATCATCACAAGGACTCCAATCGGGGGGATGGCAAGCACGTAAGGCGTCTGCCAGATTCCGGGCGGTGGATTCGTCGGCGGGTTGACAGAGGGCACGATGCGACCGACCCCAATCTTATCGGTGGTGCCGCGGAGCCCCACCTCGTCGATCGCGACCGCCCGGACCGTCACGTTCTCGATCGGCCCGCTCGGAGTCCAGGTGAAAGTTCCATCGACGGATGTATCGGAGCCGATCGAATTCCATGTGCCGTTGAAGTACGTGAAATCCACGCGGACGACATCCGGGTCGGTCACGTAGGAGAAGGTCAGCGTGCCGTTTGTCGCTTGATCGTCCGAGACCGTCCCGAGGGTGATCGTCGGAGCCGTGTTGTCAACTTCGATTGGCGAGACAAGGGTGGTGTTCGTGAGCGTGCGGTTGTTTTCGACGGTGGCGCGAAGACTCCCTCCGATGAAATTGAGGCCGGAGGTGTTCCACAGGAACGCCCCGTTCGGGATGACCGACGAGCCGATTGGCCTCCATCCCGATCCATCGTTGTATTCAAACGTGACTTGAACTGCGCCTGTCGAATTGGCGTATCGAATCGGGACGATCCCTGTCACATGGGCGTTCAACGCGGGAGCCGAGATGCCGATCCACGGTCGCACGCCGAGGAACGTGAGGCGGATTTCGCTCAACGTTGGCGTGACGGTGGGATCCACCGTTGTCAGAGTTGCGCGGAACCGAATCCGACCCGTTGCGACGCTTTCACTTAGGAGAGAGGCCGGCGGGGAGACCGAGCGCCAGCTCCCGCCTCCGTCGAGGGAGTATTCGAAGGCGATCGACTGCCCGTTCAGTGTTCGGACCACGCTGACGTTCCGCCACTCGGAAATGTCCGAA
>VBLS01000054.1 GCA_005878635.1 Methanobacteriota archaeon
GCCCGTGTAGTCCGCGAGCTCGAACGGTCCCATCGGCATGTTCGTCCCGAGCTTCATCGCCTTGTCGATGTCCTCCGGGCTCGCGACGCCCTCCTGGAGGAGGTTGAAAGCCTCGTTCATCATCGGGACGAGGAGTCGGTTCACGACGAAGCCGGGAGACTCCTTCACCTCGACCGGATCCTTCCCCAGCGTGGCGCACAGATCCTTGATCAGGCCGACGGTCGCGTCGCTCGTCTCCGAACCGCGGATCACCTCGACCAGCTTCATGACCGGCGCGGGATTGAAGAAATGCATGCCGACGACGCGGTCCGCGCGCTTCGTCGCGTTCGCCATCTCCGTGATGCTCAACGACGACGTGTTTGACGCGAAGACGACCTCGGGCGGGCAGAGCCGGTCCAGTTCGGCGTACAGTTCCCTCTTGATGTCCATCTTCTCGAAGACCGCCTCGATCACGACCTGAGCACCCGCCACGGCTTCCTTGAGATCGACGACGCCGCGGATCTTGGAGAGGATCGAATCCACTTCGGCGGCGGTCATCTTGCCCTTCTCGACCCGCCGGGCGAGGGGCTCGCGGATGCGGCGAAACCCGCCTTCGACAAAGCGTTGCTCGATGTCCCGCATGGCGACTTGAAAGCCCGCTGCCGCGCAGGCCTGCGCGATGCCCGCGCCCATCGTCCCCGCCCCGATAACGGCAATCTTCTTGACCTGTTGAAGCTGCATCGGCGTCCCCAACTCCCTCACGAAATCCGAGTCCCCGCATATAGCTTGTCGCGATTGGAATTTGAAGCGTCATGATTAAGAAAGGAACCGAATATCGCCGCGGGCCCATGCGCCCCGCGCCATCGTCCCGGATCCTCGCCGCGTTCGTCGCCATCGCCATCCTAGGGGTCGCGTTCATCGTCGTCCCGCAGGGAGCCCGGGCGGACGCGAACGCCCCGACCTGGACGTCCGGTGATTTCTGGGTCTACACGGACGCGAGCAACCCCAACCACACGCTCCGCGTCGATGTCGTCGGCCGGGAGAACACGAGGACCCTCCTCGGGACGACGTACGACAGTTTCCACACGCGGGAGACGGAGTCCACCGGCTCGATCAGCCTGACGACGGACAAATGGGTCCGCACCTCGGACCTCGGGGTGGTGAACAGCACGGTGACCGTGTTCAACGTGGTCTCCATCACGACGTTCGATCCACCCCAGGCGCAGGCGAGTTTCCCGTTGTCCGCGCAGAAGAGCTGGGCCGTCACGCTGAACGTGAGCATCAAAATCGGCGGGGGCCAAGTCTTCACGGCCTCGACCTCCGCGTCGGCGCAGGTCGAGGGAGAATCCGACGTCGTGGTTCCCGCGGGCACCTTCCACTCCTTCTCCATCCGCGGCCTGGGGGGCGGCGCCTACGCGAAGCTGTACTATTCGGATCAAGCGGGGTACTGGTCCAAGAAGGAAACCTACAACGCGCAGGACCAGAAGACCAGCGAGATGGATCTCCGCAGCTACCACTACCAATGGACGACGACCTTCCTCTTGATCGTCGTCGGCCTCATCGCGCTGGCGGCGATTGCCGTCGCGGTCCTCGTGACCGTTCGACGACGACGCCGGGCCCGCGGTCCTCCCGGCACGTATCCGCCGCAGCCGCCCCCGGAGACGCCACCGCCGCCGTAGTCGCGCCACAGCCGTTAGATAGACGCGCGCTCGTCCGGAACACGTGGCCAGCCGTCCCTATGCGGCGATCGCCCTCGCCGTGGTATCGGTCTCGTTCTCGGCCATCTTCATCTCCTGGTCCACGTCGCCGTTCATTACGATTGCCCTGTACCGCCTCGCCCTCGCCTCCCTGATCCTCGTGCCCTTCGCCCTGGTGAACCGGGGGGTTCTGCTGGCCCTCACCCGCAGGGAGTTGCTGGGCATGATGGCGGTCGGCGCGATCCTCGCGACCCACTTCACCCTGTGGATCGGATCCCTGAAGATCGAAGGGGTCAGCGTGAGCGTCGCCTCCTCGGTCATCCTCGTCACCTCGCATCCCCTCCTGGTCGGACTCCTGTCCCACTTCGTCCTCCGCGAACGCCTGAACGCGTGGATGGCCCTCGGCATCGCCCTCGGATTCAGCGGCGTCGTCGTGATCGCGATCGTCGATTCGACCGGACGGAGCGCGAGCTTCGTCGGGGACCTGCTCGCGTTCCTCGGCGGCGTGGCCGCGGGCTTCTATTTCCTCGCCGGCCGGCGGCTGCGACAGCGCATCCCCCTCGTCGCCTACGCGTTCATCGTCTACGTGACCGCGACCGGGGTGCTGCTGTTGTATACGCTCATCCTCCACGAGAGCCTCGTCCCGGTCGGGGATGTCCCTCGGGAGCTCGGGCTGTTCCTCGCGATGGCGGTCATCCCCCAGATCGGCGGGCACACCCTGTACAACTGGAGCCTGCGATGGGTCCCCGCGCCGATCGTGAGCCTGAGCCTCGTCGGGGAGCCGATCGGATCGAGCCTCCTGGCGTGGGCCCTGCTGCAACAGGTGCCGGGCATCGCGATCGGGATCGGCGGGGCGCTCGCCCTCGCGGGGATCTACCTGACCGCGATGGGGCAAGGGAACCGGGCGCGAGAGACGGTCTCCATCGGCGAGGTGGAGTGAGGAGCGTCGCATACCTCTAAGTGGAGGTATACGCCGCGGAGATCAGAGACTCGACCCGGGCCCGCCTCCGCGCGAACTCCCCTTCGGCCTTCCGGTGGTACGCAGCGATGCGGCGGAGGAGCTCGGGCCGGCCTCTCTCCGAATCGACCCGGCCGACGTACTCCTCCTTCCGAACGGATCGGCCGTTGTCGCGCTCGTAGTGCCAGAAGTAGAAGTACCGCCGACCGTCGAAATCACGGACCCGGGCCCCGCAACCGATTTCCATTTCATACCTCTAAGTAGAGGTATGCCGTCCAGGGGGGAAGTCCGTTTCCAGGAGGGATCGATGAAACTACTCCCCTTCGCCCTCAGAGATCCTCGGGCCCTCGACCCTTACGCTCGAACTGCTTCGCGTAGAGCTCCTTCAGCCGCGCGTACGTGTCGACGTCCGCCGGCCCCTTGTCGTCCCGGACGCGGACGATCCGCGCGAAGCGCAGCGCGAACCCGCTCGGATAGTGAGGGCTCCGCTGAATCTCGTTGTAGGCGACTTCCACGACCACGTCCGGGCGAACATGGAATCCCCATCGTTCCTCCGACGTCGCGAGGCCTCGGAGTCGCTCGGTCATCGTCTCGAACTCCGCATCCGTGAGGCCCTTGAACGTCTTACCGATCATCTGGAAGGAGTCGCTCGCGTCGTCGCGCACCGCGAGCCAATAGTTCGAGAGCCAGCCCTCGCGGCGGCCGCTCCCCCACTCCGCGGCGACGATCGCCATGTCGAGCCGGTCGGCCGGTTTGATCTTGAACCACTTCTTTCCCCGCTTGCCGACGGAATACGTGGAATCGAGGGCCTTCGCCATCAGACCTTCATGTCCTGCAGAGAGGGCCGCCTGCAGGAACGGCTCGATCTCCTCCTTCCGCTTGACGATCCGCCGCGGGGTCAGGAACTCCGACGGCACGAGGCCCTCGAGGAGACGCCAGCGTTCCTGGTACGGTTCGTCGATCAGCGTTCGCCCCTCGACGTGGAGCAGGTCGAAAAGGTACAGCTTCAGCGGAACCTCCTCCTGGGCCGCCTCGATTCCATGGACACGGCGGAACCGACGCATGAGGTCCTGGAACGGGAGGGGCTTGCCGTCCGTATCGACCGCAACGACCTCGCCTTCCAGGAGGAACTCTGCGGCGGGGAGAGACTTCGCGATCGCGACGATCTCCGGCAAGCTGTCCGTGACGTCGCTCAGTCGTCGGGAGAAGATGCGCACCGCGTTGCCTCGGCGGTGGATCTGGATGCGGGCTCCGTCGAGCTTGTACTCAATCGCCGTCTGGCCCCCATGCTCGCGGAGGACTTCGTCGAGATCCTCCGCCATCTCGGCGAGCATCGGTTTCATGGGGGCAAGGAGTCGAAGGCCGCGGGACCGAAGGCCCGGAGCCCCTTCGAAGAGGGCGATCTCCGCGACGAGGCCGAGGTCGCCGAGGAACATGTGCGCGGTCCGGACCGAGTCCGCTTCGACGCCCGCGGCGTCCGCGATCCCCTCGAGCATGACGCCCTCGTTCACGCCGATCCTCATCTCCCCGAAGACGTTCCGAAGCAGGACGTCGCGTTCCCCCTCCGACGCGCGGCCGAGGAGGGCCTCGAGCAGGCGGCGACGGGCCCTCGTCGAGTCGGCGCCACGAGCCTCCGCGATCTGGCCGAACAGGTGGGTCACCTCGAGGATCGTGAGCGGCCGGGGGACCAAGGTCGCCTGCTTCGTGCCCGCGAGGGCCTTCTTGAGGGTCGCCCATCCGACGTTCAACGCGCGGGAGTCCGATTCCGCGAAGATCCGGCCGACGATCAGGTGGACGGCCGGCCCGACCTCATCCCGCCGGAGGGAACGCAGGAACGCGGCCAGGAGCGCGCGCTTCTCCAAGCGTTTCGTCGTCGCCTCGAGTTTCGTCGTGAGTTCCGCGAGGCGCGCGAACGGAGTCTCTTCCTGGGTCGTCGGGGTCACGGCGAATCCGGACCATCCGAGGCCTCGGGTTTCAACGTTTCGCCTGCGGCCCGCGTCTCCGTGGGCCCGCGAAAGAGGTAGAAGACCACGAGGGACCCGACCATCAAGGCCCCGCCGACGACCTGCACGACGCTGAGCGTCTCATTCGGGAAGAAGTAGAAGGCGGCCAAGATGCCCCAGAGGGCCGACGTCGGCAGGATCGCTCCCGTCCGCATTGCCCCGATCGTCCGGAAGGCATAGAAGAACAGGACGGAGAACATGCCGACCGC
>VBLS01000055.1 GCA_005878635.1 Methanobacteriota archaeon
TGAGTGACAACGCGAAGACGGACTTCCGCGCGATGAAGATGGGGTTCATCTTCCAGAATTACAACCTCCTGCCTGTCCTGCGGACCGTCGAGAACGTCGAGTTGCCTCTTCTCGTCCGCGGCGTCGACCCGAAGGCCGCGCGGCAGAGGGCCCTCGCGGCGATCGCCGCGGTCGGACTGAAAGACGTGCCGCTGAAGAAGCCCGCGGAACTCAGCGGCGGCCAGCAACAGCGGATCGCGATCGCCCGCGCCCTCGTGAACGAGCCGGACATCGTCTTCGCCGACGAGCCGACCGGGAACCTCGACTCCGAGACGTCCCAGGAGGTCGTCGACCTGATGAAGCGCCTTCACCGCGAGAAGGGCCTCACCTTCATCATCGTCACGCACGACACGTCCGTCGGCAACCAGACGCAGCGCGTGATCCTGATGCGGAATGGCGGGATCCTGAAATCGTTCCGACCGACGGCCGGGTGAGGCGGGCAGATGGACACCGACCTGGCCCTCCTCCTGGTCGTCACGGCCACGGCCCTCGCCGTCGTCGGCTGGGCCGGCCGCAAGCGCTTCCCCCTGCGGATCGGCGTGGGCAACTTCTTCCGCCGCAAGACGCAGGTGGCGATCGTCGTCGCGGGCCTCCTGATCGGCACCGCGATCGTGACCTCGTCGTTCGTGATCCAGCGCACGTTCGACTACACGATCCGGAGTGCGGTCTTCCGATCCCTCGACCTGGTCGATGAAACAATCTCCGTGCGTGCCCAGGACGACAGTCGCGTTCCGTTCAACATTAGCGTCTATGATACGTTGGTCGCGGCCCTGCCTTCGATGCCCGACGTCTCGGCGATGGCGCCGAGAATCCATCTGAGCGGCGCGGCGATCGACCGCCGCTCCAGCCTCTTCGAGCCGACCGTGAACTTGATCGGCTTCGACGCGGGTCGGGACCTCGGTTCGTTCGTGCGGGCCGACGGCTCGGCGTGGGACGGCTCGGGACTCGCGCCGACCGAGGCGGTGATCAACGAGAAGCTCGCGGCGGCCGTCGAGGCGAGCCTCGGCGACGGATTGACGCTGGTCTTCGGCGGGCCGCGAGGACCGCTGAACGTGACGGTGGCCGCCATCGTCAAGGATGCGGGCCGAGGCGCCTGGAACGATGGCAGCGACCTGTTCGTCCCGCTCCCGTCGATGCAAGGGGCGCTCGGCGTGACGGACCAGATCAATGTGATCCTCGTCGCGAACGTCGGAGGGGCGGAACAGGGATACCTTCGATCCGACGCCGCCGTCTCGCAACTCGAATCGCACCTGCCCCCGTCTCCGACCTTCATCGTCGCGAAGGCGAAGGCCGATTCGGTCCAGGGCGCGACCGAGGGAGCGGACCGTCTCGCCCAAGTGTTCGTCCTCCTCAGCTTCTTCACGATCATCGCGGGCGTCCTCCTCATCGTCAACATCTTCGTCATGCTCGCCGAAGAGCGCAAGGGGGAGATGGGCGTCGCCCGGGCCCTCGGCATGCGGCGCAAGAACCTCGTCCAGAGCTTCGTCTCCGAGGGGCTCCTGTACGCCCTGCTCTCCTCCGTCGTCGGGATGTTCGGAGGCCTCCTCATCGCGGGCGTCATCCTGTGGGGTTTCTCCCAGGTGTTCCAGGGAGGATTCGGCGGCGGGCTCGTGCTCACGTGGACCGTCTCGGACCTGCTGACGGGCTTCGCGATCGGGTTCCTCATCACGATGGCGACGATCGGGATCGCGTCGTTCCGGGTGTCGAAGCTGAACATCGTGCGGGCGATCCGGGACATCCCCGAGCCGGTCCCTCACCGGTCCACCCGAAGGCAAATCGCCGTCGGGGCGGTCCTCGTCGCCCTCGGCGCCCTCGGGACGATCAGCTCCCTCGCCACGAAGAACCTGATCCTGCAGGAGGCCGGGCCCTCCGCCCTGGCCATCGGCCTCGCGGTGCTCACGATGCGCATCACCTCCCCGCGACGGGTCTTCACCGTCGCCGGGATCCTCATGCTGGCCTGGCTGCTCAGCCCGTGGAAATTCTTCAGCACCGAGACTGCAGACATCACGCTTTTCATCCTCGTCGGCCTCTTGCTCATCCTCGGCGGCCTGCTCATCGTCCTGTTCAACAGCGAGAGCGTCTTGGCCGTGGCCACGCGCCTGTTCCGGAGCCGGACGTGGAGGCCCGTCGTGCGCACCGCGATCGCCTACCCGATGAACAAGAAATTCCGGACGGGGGCGACCCTCGCCAGCATCGCGTTGGTCATGTTCACGATCGCGACGATGTCCTGCATCCAGGCGATGGTGAGTTCCTCCATCTCCACGGCGAACTACCGCGAGAGCGGCGGGTTCCAATTGCTCGGGAGTTCCGCGATCCCGATTCCGAATTGGGACGCCGCCTTCTCCGACTATTCGCGGACGCCGGCCGGGTCCGCCAGCATCGCCGACCAGCACGGCATTCCTCAGGCTCGGATTCGCATCACGCCCGCCGCGCATCCCTCGGTCGAGTACACCAGCTCGTTGATCGGGGTGCCCTCCAGCTGGACCCCGCCGCTGCCGCTCCAGGCCCGCGCCGCGAACTACTCCGACGATGCCGCGGCCTGGGCCGCGATCCAAGCCAACCCGGACGTCGCGATCCTTGACGGATCGGTCGTCCCGAACAACTTCGGCCCGAACTTCGGGAGTTTTTCCGCCGTCGTCGGCGACCTGTTCCGGTACACGAATGCCACCGGCGCGACCCGGAACGTCCGGGTCATCGGCATCCTCTATGAGCAGTTCGCGCAGGGCCTCTGGGTCTCTGCGTCCACCGTGAAGGCGGACGTCCGGATGGAGGCCGCGAGCCTGTTCTATTTCCAAGTCAAGGAGGGCGTCGACGTGACGAAGGCCGGCCACGATCTGGAGCGGTACTTCCTCCCGTATCAGCTTCTGACCTTGGACATCCAGGGCCTCATCAACCAGATCCTCGAGACGACGATGGGCGTGTTCAACCTGCTGCAGGCCTACCTCGCCCTCGGCCTCATCGTCGGGATCGCGGGCCTCGGCGTGATCACGATGCGCAACGTCGTCGAACGGCGGCAGGAGACCGGCGCCCTGCGAGCGCTCGGGTTCCGCAAGTCGATGGTCCTCCGCTCGTTCCTCTTCGAGCTGTCGTTCATCGCCTTGACCGGGATCGCGATGGGAGTCGCGCTCGGCATCGCCCTCTCCTACGACCTGTTCCTGCGCTTCTTCGAGGGCCAGGCTTCGTTCATCATCCCGTGGACGCGGCTCGCACTGCTTGGCGGCATCGCATTCTTCGGTTCGGTCCTCGCGACCGCGAGCCCCGCCTTCCGCGCGGCGAACATGCCGCCGGCGGAGGCGCTCCGAAGCTTCGAGTGAATCGCAACGAGGGACTCAATAGACGGCCTGTTTCTCGTGTCGCTCCAAGGCCGCGAGTCGATAGTGCTCCGGCTTCCGATCGAATTTCATCTGGCAGTCTTCGCTGCAGAAGTAGTACGGCGCGCCCTTGTACCAGATCATCCAGTACGCGTTGTGCGGATTCACGGGCTTCTCGCACACCGGGTCGATCGCCATCGAAACCACCTGACGGGCGAACCGAAGCCGCGAACCGATATGAACGCTTCGTCATCGTCCGATCGGTAGACGCCCGGGATTTCGCCCCGAGGGTTCCAGTGGCAGATGTCGCGCCACGCGAACCACCGCCGCGCGTTTATAAGCCGAGGTCGATTCGCCGTTTCCGTGGCGGCGCTGATGCGGGTCGGCGTCATCGGAGTCGGCTCGATGGGCCAGAACCACGTCCGGGTGTACTCCGAGATCGCCGACGTCGTGGGGATCGCCGACCCCGACGTCAAGGCCGGCGGCGTCGTCTCGAACCGATTCAACGTCTCGTACTATACCGATTCCACGCACCTCCTGAAGGAGGAGCTCGACGCCGTCAGCGTGTGTGTCCCGACGGAGCACCATGCGAAGGTCGCCCTCGACGTTATCCGGGCGGGCATCCCCCTCCTCGTCGAGAAGCCCCTCGCCGCCACGGTCGAGGAGGCGAAACGGATCGTCGATGCCGCGAAGAAGGCGGGCGTCACGCTCGCGGTCGGCCACATCGAACGACACAATCCCGCGATCGCCGCGGTGAAACGGCACGTGCAGGAGGGCCAATACGGGGACCTCGTGACCGCCGCGGCGCGCCGGGTCAGCTCCTTCCCCGGACGCGTCCGAGACATCGGCGTCGTGATGGACCTCGGGGTGCACGAGATCGACGTCCTCCGGTACCTCGTCGGCGCACCGGTCGAGAGCGTCTTCGCCCTCGGCGGCCGAAAGCTCCACGGGAACTTCGAGGATCATGCGAACGTCCTGCTCCGCTTCCACAACGGCGTCCACGGCTTCGTCGAGGTGAACTGGCTCACGCCGATGAAGGTCCGGAAGCTTGCGCTGACCTGTCTGAAGAACT
>VBLS01000056.1 GCA_005878635.1 Methanobacteriota archaeon
GATCGCGCAAATGGAGACGCCGAGGGACGACACCTCGCGCGCGCATCGCTCGCGAAGGTCCGGGTGCAGGCCTCCCTGAACCGCGCCGACGAGCGCCATGTCGCCCCGGAGGGAGTCCGCCTCTTTCGCCCGGCGGATCGTCTCGTCGATATCTGCGAAGGCCCGGTCCCGATCGTGGGAGGGTTCGGAAAAGACGTCGAGCATCGTCCCCAGGTCCGTGCCGATCGACTTCTGGAACTCGATCACCTCCGCATTCGTCACGTCGACGTCTCCGTAGACGTGCGACTGGAAGGCGCCGGAATCCGTCATCACGGCGCCGGGGAATCCCAGCAGCGCGTGGACTCCCTCCCGAAGGACGCGGTCCCGACTCGGGCCTCTCCCGAGGATGTACGCGTTCGTGATCAGGATCTCCGCGTGGAACCGCTTCGCGAGATCCGCGGGAGAAACGATCGGTCGGTTCGGGTTCACCACCGGCAGGAGGGCGGGAGTCGTCACCCGGCCGTGACGGGTCTCGATCGTACCGATCCGAGCGAGCCCGTCGCGGTCGCGGACCTCGAACACGCGCGGCCCATGGGGGCGTTCCGATTTAGGCTTTCTCGCACGTTTGCCGATCTCTCCCGAACGGATATGGGGAGGGCTTCCGGCTCCGGCACCGCGGATGATCCGAGAGACCTTCGTCCACATCGACGGAGTCGGATATCGCACGGAGGAACGACTGTGGAGGTCCGGGATCCACACGTGGGACGACTTCTCCTCAACGCGACGGCCTCCCCGCATCGGACCGCGGCTCGCGAAGCGCATGGAGGACGAGATCGAACGGTCTCAGCAGGCGCTGCGCTCCGGCCGTCATCGCTACTTCGCCCGCAAGTTGCCCTCCCGAGACCAATGGCGGGCGTTCGAGGCCTTCCGCTCCCACATCCTCTACCTCGACATCGAGACGACGGGATGGTCGCTCGGGCGACATGCAGTGACCGTCGTTGGCGTCTACGATGGCCGGCGGAAACGCTCCTTCGTCCAGGGAGAGAACTTGGAGGCGTTGCCCGCCGCGGTCCGCCCGGCGAAGCTGCTCGTCACGTTCAACGGGTCCCGGTTCGACCTGCCCTTCCTCCGGAAGGCGTTCCCCCGATTCGGCCTGGACCTGATCCACATGGACCTGCTCCATCCTCTTCGGCGCCTCGGTTTCGCGGGAGGGCTCAAGTCGATCGAGGAGGAGATGGGAATCTCCCGGAGCGACGAGACGACGGGGCTGCGAGGGATCGACGCCATCCGACTGTGGCATGCGTACGAACGCGGAGACGATGACGCCTTGGACCTCCTGTTGGCCTACAACATGGAAGACGTCGTGAATTTGGAGCCGCTCGCAGAATTCACGTACGAGGCGCTCCGGTCCCTTTGCCTCGACGGCGGATTCGTCACGGCGGACCGATATCGGAGCGAGGGCGGTCCCTGAGCCACGACCCGCTCAGCGAGCCCGGCCGCGGAAGCGGTCGGCCGGATACTTCGCTTCGTCCTTCTTGAGTTTCGACACGATGGCCTCGGAGAGATCGATGTCGAGGACGTTCGCGAGGCTGAGGCCGTAGATCATCACATCCGCGAGTTCGTCGCCGACGGTGGTCCGTCGTTCCGACGACATCTCCGGCGGGGCCTCGAGGCCGCCCCATAGGAAGAGTTCCAGGAGCTCGGAGGCCTCGATCGAGATCGCCATGGCGAGATCTCTGGGCGTGTGAAACCGCTCCCATTCCCGCGCGTGGACGAACTGTCGCACGTGCTCCCGCAACCGACCGACGGACGTCGTCGCGTCGACCATGCGGCGGAATCTTGGCGCCGGTACAAAGCCCTACGCCGAGTCCACCGCGGCGCGGAGGTTCAGCGTCTGCTCCCGGATTTCGCCGTGCGGCGCCGCGAGGACTCCCGGCGGGCCCACTTCGACGCGGGCCCAGAGGTTCCCATCCTCCAAGGCGATCCGAACCGACTTCAAGCGGGACCGGAAGAGTTGCAGGCCCCGTCCGTTGCGGGAGGGCAGTTCTCGCTCGCAGTAGACGAGCCCCAGACCCTCGAGCTCTTTGATCCTCCGGTAGCAGGCGGCGATTGGAATGCCGAACCGGCGGCTGAGCTCCAGGGCCGACACGGGCCGTTCGAAGGTCCCCATGAGGATCCGGACGGCGTATTCGTCCATGACGGTTTGGCTGAGTTGCAGCGGCTCCATCGGGTTCAGGCCCCCCGCAGCGCGAGGATTCGCGCCACCAGATTCGTGATTTCGTCCGCCTCGAATGGCTTGTTGACGTAGCCGATCGCTCCGCGGCGAACGCTCTCGATTTCGGTGAAGGTGTCGCCGAACGCAGTCATGAGGATCGCACGGAGCCCAGGCTTCATGCGGCGCGCCGACTCGATCAGCTCGACGCCGTTCGGGCCGGGCATCCGATAATCGGTGAGGAGCAGGTCCACGTTGTTCTGACCGAGCCTTTGAAGCGCCTCCGTCGCGCTCCTGGCGGTGAGGATGGAATAGCCAACCAGTTCGAACAGCTCGCCGAGGTTCTCGCGCACGCCTTCGTCATCGTCGACGATCAGGATGCACGCGCCCTCCGTCGTCGTCTTTTCCGGCGCCAGGATCATCATCGTCCTTCCTGAGTGAGACGATGGAGGCCGGTTGATATATAGCGCCCAGTTGAGCCCGATTGACAAGCTCGCCTCCGACGGGAGGGGAGGCGATTTTCATGTTTTCGATAACAGCAAGGATGGATGCTTGCGTTCGGAGAGGGCTCGGACGACCTGCCACGCGCGCTGACCGGATTCGGTCACCGCATACCGGCCCGCGTCGACCTTCGTGAGGAGGCCGTCCGTCTGAAGTTTCTGGAGGTGAAATGAGAGCTTCGACGACGAGTCGACGAAATTCTTCTTGAGGATGCCGGAATACGCGACGGGGCCGGACGCGGACACGTACCCGACGACTGCGCGGCGGATCGGGTTCGCGAGGGACTCGAGCATGCCTTGGAGGCCGTCGGGGGCCGCTCCGGCCTCGGCGTCCCCGCCGACCGCCGAGGCGATCTCGGGGTCCCGCGAACGAAGGACCAACGTCCCGCCTCTCGCGGCGCACCGTCCGCTCATGTGGCGGATCCACGCCCGGACGTCCTCGGGACCATGCACGGACTGCAGTAGGGAGAGGTCGGCGGCAAAGATCACGGGCCGATCGACGCCATTCACGAAGGTGTCGATCGCAGAATTGAGATGGTACAATTGCTTCGGCGCGAAGATGTCCGGAGGCCGACTCTCCTCGTCGATGCGGAGGAGGCGGGCACCGGCCGGAGGCGGTCCTGCATTGGGCCCAAGGACAGCGATCAACGCACCCCGGCCAGCGGCGTCGGCGAGGACCCTCGCAACGTTCGCTTCACTGCCAGCGGTCCCGAGCAGGGCGCGGGCCTTGCGTTCCTCCTCGACCGTGTGCAACGTGCGCCGGAGCGCCTCGAGGTCGTAGGGCTTCTCGACGAAATCGATGGCCCCGCCCTTCATCGCCTCGACGGCCGTATCGATCGTCCCTTCGCCGGTGATCATCACCACCGCGGTCTCGGGCCGAACGACGCGAAGACGGTTGAGGACGTCTAGCCCGGTGGCCTTCGGCATCCGGAGGTCTAGGAGGGCCACCTCAAACGTCTCGCGGTCCACGGTCTGCAGGGCCGCGGCCCCATCCGCTGCGGTCACGACCTCATGCCCATCTTCGCTGAGGAGCCCCGCGAGTTCGTCTCGAAGCGTCGCGTCGTCGTCCGCGACGAGGATTTTCATTCCGCCCCCGCTCGAGGCAACAGCACGGTGAAGGCCGACCCGACGCCCGGCTCCGAGGTCACATCGATCGTGCCTCCGTGGCCGGTGACGACGTGCTTCGAGAGGACCAGGCCGAGCCCGGTCTCATGGCCCTCGCCTTTCGACACGAGGTAGGGCTCGAACAAGTGGGCCCGGACCTCTTCCGACCACTCGCCGGCGGGGTCCGAGACGACGATCGCAATGCCTTCCGGTCGGACTTCGATCCGGACCCAGACCGTCCCGCCTGCGCTCGATCCGACCGCGTAGCGCAGGAGGGCACCGACGACCTCTTGGATCTGCGGGGGATCCACCCTAGCCCGCGCCTCTTTCTCACCCAGGTCGACCTCAAGGGTCACGCCCGGCTTCATTTTTTGCCGTTCGCTTTCCACCGCGGCTCTGACGATGGAGCGCAGATCGGTCGGCTCCATCGTAATGTCCCGCGTCTTCGAGAGGCCCAGGAGTGCGCGGATGATCTCCGCGGCGCGCCGTCGTTCCGCGTCGATCTTGTCCAGTTTCTCGAGGACAAACGAACTTTTCACCCGCTTGCGGGCCGCCGAGGCTAGGAGAGAGATGCTCGTGAGGGGCGTATTCAGCTCATGACCGATGAAGCTCGCCAGTTGGCCCATCGTCGCGAGGCGTTCCCGCTCGAGGAGCCGTTCCTGGGTCCGCTTCCGGTCGATCGCATTGGCAATCTGTTCGGCTACGAAGTTGAGGACGTTCCGGTCCTCCTCGGAGAAGCGCACGCCCTCCGCGTAGCTCTGGACCACGATCACGCCGATCGTCTTGCCTTGGCTCGTGAGCGGCGCGCCGACCCAGTCGACGGAGGGTGGCCCGACCAGGACGACTTCTCCGTCGCGGATGAGACGGTCGAAGACCTCGGGGGAGGCCAGCACCGCACGGCCGGTCCTCAGCACGTACTCCGTCAGTCCACGGCCCAACTTCTGGGGCCGGGGCGCTCCCTCCTCTTCGTCGACGAAGTACGGGAATTCGAGGGTCTCCCGCCTATCGTCGACCAGGGCGATGTAGAAGTTCGTGGCCGGCATGAGCCCGCCGACGACCCTGTGAATTTGACCGTACAGCTCCGGGAGATCCTTCGCGCTGTTCGCGGCTTCGGAGATCCGGTAGATCGCGGACTGGATGGCCTCCGTCTTGCGCCGTTTCG
>VBLS01000057.1 GCA_005878635.1 Methanobacteriota archaeon
GTCGAGCTTCTGTGGGGCGTCCGGATAGGTCGCGGGCCTCGCCGAGGCCTCGCTGGACGGGAGACCTTCGCCGATCGCATTGATCGCGCTGACGACGTAGTAATACCTCTGTCCATTCGCGAGTCCGGTATCCTGATACGAAAGGACGTTCCCCACATCGACGTGGTACGACCGGTTGTTGCTGTTCGTCCCACGGTAGAGCCGGTATCCAGTGATCGCCGAGCCGCCGTCGAAGCCCGGTGCGGACCAGGTCAGGCTCACCGTCCCATTTCCCGGACTGGCGTGGAGGCTCTGCGGCGCGTCGGGCGCCGTCGGTCCCGCGGTGGGGGTCGCCGAGGCCTCGCCGGAAGGGTCGCTTTCTCCGATCCCGTTGACGGCGGTCACGACGTAGTAGTAGGTCACGCCGTTCGTGACGCCGGTGTCCGTGTACGCGGAGACATTTCCCACCGTGGTCAGGGGGGATTTGCCGCTCGAAGAGGTCCCGCGGTAGATCGTGTAGTTCGTGATCGGCGAGCCGCCGTCGGACGAGGGCGCGAGCCAACCGAGGGTCACGCGGGCATCGCCGGCGGCGGCGGAGAGGCTCCGGGGCGGACTCGGCACGGTCTGACCCGAGACCGGGGTCGCGGATGCTTCGTTCGAGGGCGGGCCTTCCCCGACCTCATTCACCGCGGTCACCTTGTAGTAGTAGGTCTTCCCGTTCGTCAGCGGAGAATCCGTATACGACAGGACGTCGGGGACGGTCGCGATCAGGGAAAGTTGGCCGCCCGAGACGGTCCCGCGATAAATCTTGTAGTTCGTGATCGGCGCTCCGCCGTCGGAGGACGGAGGCGACCATGACAACGAGACGCTCGCGTCTCCTGCCGTTGCGACCAGGTCCCTCGGGGCTCCTGGGGCGGTGTGCGGCGCGGCCGGGGTCGCCGAGGCTTCGTTCGACAGAGGTCCTTCATTGACCGAGTTGACGGCCGAGACCTTGTAGTAATACGTGTTCCCGTTGGTCACGGACGTGTCCGTGTACGACAGGACATCCCCGATCGTGTCGAGTAGCGTCTCGCCGTTGGAAGACCCGCCGCGGTAGATTTTGTAATTCGTGATCGGCGACCCGCCGTCCGAGCCAGGAGCGGACCACGCCAGGTCAACCGTCCCGTCTCCGGCAGTTGCGGTGAGGCCTTGCGGTGCGTCGGGAGGTGTCGCGGGCGGGTTCGGAGTCGCCGAGGCCTCGTTCGAAGGCGGCCCCTCCCCGGCCGCATTCTTGGCGGTGACCTGATAGTAATACGTCCGCCCGTTCGACACCGACGAGTCGGTGTAGGTGAGGGACAGCCCGGCGGAAGCGAGGAACGATTCCTGGTTCGATGAGGTCCCGCGGTAGACCAGGTATTCGAGGATGGGCAGGCCGCCGTCATTGGCGGGCGGATCCCACGTGAGGTCGACGTGCCCGTCGCCCGGCGTCGCCGCCAGGTTCTGCGGCTGCGTCGGAGGCGTCGCGGGAGCGTTCGGGGTTGCGGAGGCCTCGTTCGATCGCGGTCCCTCTCCGGCGCTGTTCTCAGCAGTGACCTGGTAGTAATACGTCTGCCCGTTGTTGACGCTGGTGTCGGTGTAGGCCAAGACGGGCCCCGCATCGGCGAGGAACTTCTCCCCATTCGAGGACGTGCCACGGTAGACCTTGTAGTTCGTGATCGGCGCTCCGCCGTCGGACGAAGGCGGAGACCATGCGAGGACGACGGTGGCATCGCCCGCCGTCGCCGTCAGACTTTGAGGAGCGCCGGGCGGAGTGGCGGGGGCGTTCGGCGTTGCAGAGGCTTCGTTGGACGGACCGCTATCTCCGATGCTGTTGACGGCGGTCACGTAATAGTAGTAGGTCTGGCCGTTGTTCAAACCCGTATCCGAATACGAGAGGACGTCGCCAAGTTCCGTGAGGAACGATTCTCCGTTCTGGGAGGTCCCTCGATAGACTTTGTAGTTCGTGATCGGCGACCCGCCGTCCGAGCCAGGAGCGGACCACGCCAGGTCAACGGTCCCGTCTCCCGCTGTTGCGGTGAGGCCTTGGGGTGGGTCGGGAGGTGTCGCGGGCGGGTTCGGAGTCGCCGACGCCTCGTTGGATGGGTCGCTGTTCCCGATCAGGTTCGTCGCGACGACTTCGTAGTAGTAAGTATGGCCATTGGTGACGGTGATGTCGATCCAACTCGTTACCAGCCCCACTCCGGCCAGGAGCGATTCCCCACCGGGGGAGTCTCCGCGGTAGACGAGGTAGGCGAGGAGCGGAGATCCGCCATCATCGTCGGGAGGATCCCACGTCAGGCTCACTTGGCCGTCGCCACCGACCGCCGTCAGGTTCCGAGGGGGCGAAGGCGGTGTCGGGAGCAGGGTTGGTTCGACGTGGCCCATTGCGCGATCGATCCTTGGGCCGATCTGCGCCGACGTTCCAAGCACGGCTGCAACGACGAGGGAAACGAATGCCAAGGTCGCCAAGATCGTCGTCCGCCGATGGCGGCCCTGCGCTCTTGCGAATGAATCGGGGGGGTTGCGCCCGACCCGCTCGGACACGGGGATGATACCCCCGAATCAGGGGCATATCTTCCCCGGTTAGCCTCGAACACAAGTGGAGCCCGGCCCGAAGGGAGACCTACGCCTTCGTGCGCGACGCCGCCAGCTCCCTCTCTCGCAACTCCCTTCGGAGGACCTTGCCCACCAACGATTTTGGCAGGTCCTGCACGAACTCCACCGCCTTGGGCACCTTGAACGCCGCGAGTCGCTCCTTGCAGAACGCGACGATCTCCGATTCCGTCGCGGTCGCCCCGGCCTTGAGGACGATGAACCCCTTCACGGATTCGCCGCGATAGGCGTCCGGGATGCCAATCACCGCGGCCTCGGCCACCGCCGGATGCATGAACAGAACTTCCTCGACTTCCCGCGGGTAGACATTGTACCCGGAACAGAGGATGAGGTCCTTCTTTCGGTCGACGATGTAGAAGTATCCATCCTCGTCCATCTTCGCGATGTCCCCGGTCAACAGCCATCCGTCGTGGAGGACGGCCGCGGTCTCCGCGGGATGGTTCCAGTACCCTTTCATCACCTGCGGGCCGCGCACGGCCAGCTCCCCCGCTTCCTTCGGTGGCACTTCCTTCGACGGGTCCTCAGGATCGACGAGCTTCGCGTCGGTGTCCGGGAACGGGATGCCGATGCACTCCTTGACGACGCCGTTGATCGGATTGCAATGGGTGACCGGAGACGCTTCCGTGAGGCCGTAGCCTTCGACGAGTCGCCCGCCTGTCGCAGCCTCGAACTGCCGCCGCACTTCGTTCGGTAGCGGCGCCGCGCCGGAGATGCAGGCGCGCACGGACCGCAAGTCGTACTTCGCCAAGTTCGGATGACGGAGGATCGCAATGTACATCGTGGGGACGCCGGGAAAGAGGCTCGGCTTCGACTTGTCGATCAACTTGAGGATCGCGTCGATTTCGCGGGGATTCGGGTAGAGGATGACTTCGTCGGCCTTCGCGATCGAGAGGAGCATGACGGCCGTGAGGCCATAGACGTGGAACAGCGGGATCGCCCCGAGGACTCGTTCCGAGCCCTGCGATTTCGTGGCGAACCAGGCCGCGGTCTGCATCGCATTCGCGACGAGGTTCCGATGGGTCAGCATCGCACCTTTCGGGGTCCCGGTCGTCCCGCCCGTGTACTGGAGCACGGCGACGTCATCGGGATCGGCGGATGCCTCTGTCGATTCGGGAGGCGTCCGCGCGAGATCCGCAAAACGATGGATCCACGATTCCCGCGGGATCGTGAGGGGCCAGTGGCCCGCCTTCTTGAGGTCCTTCCTCCGCTTGATGGGATAGAGCTGGCGTAACGGCGTCTTCAGGAATTCCGCAGCATCGCAGACGACGACCCGCTTGATACCCGTGCGAGGTTTGGTCTTCACCAGGTTGTGCCAGAACAGGTCGAGGGCCACGACCGTCTCGACGCCGGCGTCGTTCCACAGGGCCTCGAGCTCGCGGGGCGTGAGGATCGGGTTGGTCTGCACGACGATGGCGCCCGCGCGGAGGGCCGCGAAGAACGCGACGACGAAATGCGGGGTGTTCGGGAGGAGGAGGGAGACTCGGTCCCCCGCCTTCACGCCGATCGTTCGGAGGCCCGCCGCGAAACGATCGACGGTGGCATCGAGGTCCCGATAGGTCAGGGTCTTCCCGTAGAACGTGAGGGCGGGCCGGTCCCCGTGTTCGCGTGCGGTGCGACGTAGCAACTCTTGGACCGCGATGTCCGGATAGTCCAGGGAGCGGGGCACGTCGGCGGGCCATCGCGCGAACCACGGCCTCTCGACGATGGCCGCCCCCCGCATCATGGTCGGTATCGACGGCCCGCTAGAAAAAGCGTGTGGACCGTGCGCGAATCCGCAACCGTTATCCGGCCTCGGCACCCTCGTGGCCCGA
>VBLS01000031.1 GCA_005878635.1 Methanobacteriota archaeon
CAGGACGAAGTAGTCCCGCGAGTGGTTCGTGTGGCGCATCTTCGCGCAGCGGAACAGCAGCTGGACCTTCCCCTCGCCGGCCCCGCTGAAGCGGAGTTCGAAGACGCCGTCCGCGAGGAAGGCCACGTCATGCGAGATCCCGCCTCCCGCGGGCTCCACGTTCGCAATCGCGTACGTCGTCACGCCCATCGATCGCAGGAAGTGGAAGAAGTGGAACAGCTCGTTCCGGGCGTCCTCGAGGTGCGCCATCGACGCGAGGACGTCCATCGTGTCGATCACGAGTAGGTCGAACCGCTCCCGCTGGTACCGCCGGACGAGGAATTCCTTGAGGACGCGGAGCCAGTCGCGGATGTCCTCGGCCCCCTCCCGTTCGATCCGCAGGCGGGCGATGTCGACGAGGAAGTCGTCCTCCTTGCCGAGGCCCAAGTGCCTCATCGTCCGCAGGATCGAGTCGCGGCTCTCCTCGACGGTCACGTAGACACCGCGGCGCCCCGCGGCCCGGTTCTTCAGGAGGATGTACAGGGCGAGGGACGTCTTCATCGATCCGCCGGGGCCCGAGACCGCGATCACGCTGCCTTTCGGGACCCCGCCTTCGAGGGTGGGATCGAGGCGCCCGACGAAGGTCGGCAGGCGTTCGTCGACCGGCGACGGGCGAGCCGTCGCGGTGGCGAGCGCGGCGACTTGTTCCCTTAACCGCCGCACCTCGTCGCGGAGCTCGCGCAGCTCGCCCTCGAACTCCTCCGGTGCCCTCGAGACCAGTCCGGGCTTCGAGGTCTGGACCCACTCGACGCCCACGCCTTCCGCCATTTCCCGCAGGTATATATGGAGAACCCCCCCAGATAACCTTTGTCGCCGTCCTTTCCGCGGCGCGCCGCCGGCCGCGGTGGGGCCGGGTGAGAATCATCGGACAATGGCGGCGCAGAACCCTTAAATATCCAGGGAGGCCCATACGACGCGCCCGAGACAACATGGCGATTAAGACAAAGTCCGAACGAGGTCCCGCCGGCACCCTCACGGTCGACGACCTGACTCGGGCGATCAAGAACTCGATCGACCGGACGGGGATGAAGGAGGAGGAGGCCCGGGCGATGGCCCAGCACGTCCTCAACTTCTTCGGCTACTCCGAGCGGATCATCGACAACGTCCTCGAGCCGGAGGACCGGGACGCCTTCTACATGCTGGAGGATTCCGGCATCCTCACGACGGAGCGGGAGGAAACGACCCTCTACGACGGCCGGGAGTGGCGGATCCACTACTGGATGTTCCGGAAAGAGAGAATTATGGAACTCGTCGAGGCCCAGAAGGCGAAGGAAGAGGCCGAGAAGATGGGCTCGATCTACGACGATATCCCGGAGGACTCCTGGGCGACCGCGACCCGCCGCGAGAAGCCCGAGGAGCCGAAGTAGGCTCAGCCGAACGCGAGCTGCAAGACGCCGCCGTAGCGGCGCGTCAGGTCCATTGCCAGGGAATGCGGCAGCGCCATCCGGCCGTCGCGGAATCGGAATGCCTGGCCGAAGTTTTCGAGGGTCCGAAGGGCCTTCGCGCCGATCTCGTCCGTGAGGATGGCTTCGTCCGAGTCGCCGCGGACGGTCAAGGTGAGGGGAAGGCGCAGGGCGTCGGCTTCGTCGCGGGTCAGGACCGAGGCGAAGCGGGCCAGGACCTGAGGCTCGAACGGATGGACGTCGCCTTCCCGTGTCCGGGCCGCGGGCTCCGGTTCCTTGAGCAGCGCGGCCAGGCTCCTCTTCTCGATAACGAGACCCGCGTTGAGCCGTCCCAGTTCGAAGGAGATCCAGCGGTCGAAGCCCCCGGTGCCGCCCACGGGCCATCCATTCGTCACGTGTCGAATAAGCCTTGCCGGCCTTCGAAATGCTTTTCAACCGTGTTCCGCATTCCGCGGCAGGGGGAGCGACTTGGCCGGAAGCATCAACTGTCCTCGTTGTGGCGCGGCGAATCGTCCGGGAACGATGTTCTGTTCGAACTGCGGGAGCGCCTTGTCCGAAGGGGCCGGTGGCATGCCTCCTGCGCCCGCGCCTGTGTACATGGGCACGCCGGGGCTCGCCTCCCCGATGGAGGCCGAGCGTCACACCCAGATTGGCCGGACGAAGACCGGGGTCTTGCTCCTGCTCATCGGCACGCTCATCGGGTGGCTTCCGGTCATCGGAATCGTTGGTGCGATCCTGATCTTCGTCGGCGCGATCTTGGTGATCCTCGGGCGGAAAGCCTTCGGCGCCGCCCATTCGCGAAACGTTTTCTTGTCCATCCTCTTGTTCATTGTCGGCATCGTCATTGGAGCCGTGGCCGTTATCAGCCTCGCCTTTTCCATAGCCTCGAGCATCATCCCGGGCAACCCACCCACGCAGGCGGCGGTGACGAGCGCCTTCAACAACTTCCTGATCATCTTGCTCGTCGGGGTGATCGTAAGCGGCCTTGCCACCGTGTTCTTCACCTACGCGATTCAAGACAAGAGGGGCCGGATGCTCTTGCTGGGAGGCTATGCCGCCAATGTCATCATCCAGATTGCAGTCCTGGTCGTGATCAGCCAGGCGGTGGGAACGTTCGTCGCGGCGATGTTCCCCGGAGGCACGTACAATCCGGCGCAGGCCACCCTCGCCGTGGCGGATTTCTCGGCGCGGGTCCAGGCGCTCGGATACTTGAGCGTCATTCCCGCCCTGATCAACGCGGCAGCCTATTATCTCGTCTGGAACCGAATCAACAAGGGCGAGATCCCGGCGCCAAGCGGGTCCGCACCGATGGCCGCGCCCCCGATGCCTCCACGATAGGACCTTGACGCGGCGAGCCGAGAGCCCGCCGCACTTCACTTTTTCTTCGAGATCACGTGGGAGACGAAGAACTTCTCGCCGTCATGGTGGAGCGCAAGGGCGTTCTTGTCGTGGTTCATCCAGCGCATCTTGACGCACCGCAGGCGCAGCTGGACCTCCGTCTCGCCGACCTCGACCTGGCGCAGGTGCAAGATGCCGTCGGCGAGGAAGTCCTCCCCCCACTGGGCGAGCCGGTTCGAGCCGAAGGGCGTCTCCGCGATCAGGAACGTCGTCAGGCCGAGCTCCTTGAGGGATCCGAGGAAGTGGAACATCTCGCGTCGCGGGGTCTTGAGGTCCGAGAGCGCGTAGAGGGCCTCGAGGCTGTCGATCGCGAGGACTTGGTAGCCGCTTGAGGCGACCGCCTCCTTCACGATCTCCGTGAGGATCGTGAACCAGTCCTTCGTCGACTCCGCGCGGTGCAGCCCGCGGCGGAGCTGGCCCATGTCGAGCACGTACACCGTGGACTCGTGGAGCACCCCCATCCCCATGCGGGCGGCGCCCGCCTTGAGGCTGTCCATGTCCTGCTCGAGGCTGATGTACAGCGACTTGACGCCGTGCGCCCGGCCGTTCTCCTGCATCATCCAGAGGATCAGGGACGTCTTCATCGTCCCCGGCGTGCCGGCGATGAGGACGGTGCTCCCCTTCGGGATGCCCCCGCCGAGCACGCGATCCAGACCGTCGACATACGTCTGGAGAAGGGGAACTTCAGGGACCACGACGTCCATACGCAGCATCCGAGCCACGAAATCCTCGTTATAAAGCGATGCTGACTCCGTTATCGAGGGAGATATTCTTTATTCGCCCCCCCGGCCTCCCTCCGGCGGAAGAGACCAGCACGGAATGGTTTTTGTAGCCCCTGCTTGTTGACGAGGCCTGAGAAGGGATGGCCAAGCAAGATGACGCCGCCCTCAAGCTGCTCCGCTGGGAGCTCGAAGGGCACGGGGACGCCGTCCTCGCGGCGATGCTGCGCCATCCGGACAAGAGCTTGGCCGATGCCGTCGAGCTGATCGAACAGGAGATCAAGGCCCTGTCTCCGAAAGACCCGATGTCGGAACTGCCGATGCCTTCGGCCCCGCGCGGCCGCGCCTCGTCGGAATTGGACGCGCTCGGCCAGGAGTTCCAGACGTTCCGCCACCTCCTCCGCCCGCGGGAGGCGAAGGAGATCGAGGCGACGCTCAAGGACCTCGCCCGCACCCGGGACCGGGACGCGATGGTGGCCCTCCGCCGCCGCCTGCGCGCGCTGTCCCTCGAGGCCGCGTTCTGGTCCGAGCTCGCGTCGGGCCACAAGGAGTCGAACGCGATCGCCCTCGTGATCTCCCGGAAGGGAAAGGACGTCCTCGCGAAGGCCGGAGAGACCGCGTACCTCGACGACCCGTCGGTCACGGCGATGATCCAGAAGGAGTCGGAGCGCAAGGCCAAATCGACCTTCGTGATGCACCTCCCGGTCGGCCGCCTCGTCGTGATGACGGGCGCGGACGCCTCGATCGCGGCCTTGTTCCGGCGGGCGCCGGGCAAGGACGTCGTCTCGGTCCTCACGAAGACGGTCGAGGCGATCGAGGAGAACGAGGCGGCGGCGACGAGGACCTTCGGCAACGAGATGCTCGCGGGCAAATACGCGGAGGCGCTCCTGAAGCTCCTCCAGAAGACGTCCCTCTGACTCATTCCGAGATCGCGCGGGTGATCTGGAACTTCCCGTTGTTCCGGATCAGGGCGTAGTAGCCGTGCTCGTGCCGCGCGCGGCGCATCTTCACGCACCGCATCCGCAGCTGGACGTCCGTCTCGCCCTTCTCGAAGTGTCGCAGCACGAGGATGCCATCGGTGAGGAACTCTTCCCCGAAGGACGAGAGCCGGCCGCCATCCCCGGCGGAGACCTCCGAGATCAGGAACGCCGTCGCCCCGAGGGACTTC
>VBLS01000032.1 GCA_005878635.1 Methanobacteriota archaeon
CGAGACCGAAAAGACCAACGATTCCAAGATGCCGAATGACCCGACCCTGGACGCGAGCGTCCAGTGGCGCATCGATCATGGGACGATCGACCTGCGTGAGCCCGGATACCGCGGGACCGCGGAGGCCATCCTCGACGCGGGCCTCGCGACCGAGGTCCGGCGCCTGATCAGCGCAGGCAAGGAAGCGGACGTCTACCTGTGCGGGTACAACGGCGCGTCGCTCGCGGTGAAGGCGTATCGACTCTACCGGACCTCGCACCGCGGCGGTCGACCGATCAAGGTCGACACGATGTCCTGGCTTGCGGCCCACGAGTTCGAGATGATGCGCCAGGCCTGGAAGGGCGGAGCTCCCGTGCCGACGCCGGCGCGGCGGGTGGAGAATCTCCTGTCGATGCGATACGTTGGGAACGAGGCCCCGGCACCCCGCCTCCACGACGTCCGCCTCGAGTCTCCCGAATCGTTCCTCAGGACCGTATTGGCGGGCGTCGATGCGCTCGCCCACGCCGGGATCGTCCATGGAGACCTGAGCGCGTTCAACATCCTCGTCGACGGCGAGCGACCATGGTTCATCGATTTTTCTGAAGCCGTGCGTGTGGACCGGCTCGGAGGGAGCCCGTGGGTCCGCTTGACGGAGGCCTCGAAGCTTCTGACCCGGGGGTTGCAGGCGCTCCAACTCTACTTCCGGAAGTACGACCTGACGATTGAAACGGAAGCCTTGGTCGAACAAATCGTCCATCGGCTCGATCGGTTCGGCGTGCTGGAATAGCGCCGACCGACGTCGTCCTCAGATGACCTTCGTGATCTTCGCGAGGCGCTCCGCCGCTTCGAGCGTGAGGCCCTCGTCGCCGAGGATCGTGTAGCGCTCCTTGTTGATTTCATGTGCGTGCGTGAGCGCCTGGACGATCTCGTCGTCCGTCACGCCGAGGGACCGCGCCGTCGTCGGGGCGCCGATCGCGAGGAGCGCGTCACGGACCTCCTGCCAGTTCCCGCTGTGGAGGTACATCATCATGATCGTCCCGACGCCGCACTGCTCCCCGTGCAACGCGGGCTTCTTGGCGATGCGGTCGAGCGCGTGCGAGAACTTGTGTTCGCTCCCCGACGCGGGCCGAGAGGAACCGGCGATCGACATCGCGACGCCGCTCGACACGAGCGCTTTGCACACGAACCACGCGCTCTCCTCCAGGCGCGGCTTGATCGTCGACGCGTTCTCGATCACGAGGTGCGCGGCGAGCTCGCTCAGGGCGGCCGCATAGGAGGAGAAATATTCGTTCCGAAGGTTCCGGGCCAGGGCCCAATCTTTGACCGCGGCTAGGTTCGAGATGATGTCCCCGCAGCCGGAGGCCAGGAGCCGAAACGGGGACTCGGCGATGACGCCGGTGTCCATGATGACCGCGATCGGAGTCTGCGCCGCGAGGCTCACTTTCTCGCCGTTTTTCTGGATCGAAGCCCGCGACGACACGACGCCGTCGTGGCTCGCCGCCGTCGGGACGCTCACGAACGGGATGCCCGCGTTGAAGGAGGCACACTTCGCCACGTCGATCGACCGCCCGCCGCCGACCCCGAGGGCGAACTCGAAAGCCCCCTTCCGGATCCGCTCCTCGCCCTCGCGGATCTCCTCCCACGTCGCGTCGGGGATGACGAACTCGGAGACGCGCACCTTGCGGGCCGTGAGTTCCTTCTCGACGGTCTTGCCCGCGATCTTCAACGTGTTCTCGTCGGCGACGAGCAAGGCCTTCTTCCCCAGCTTCAGCGCTTGGCAGACCTCACCGACCTGGTGGAGCGCGTCGTGCCCGACGACGATGTTCCGCGGGAGCTCCATCGCCTTGGACTTGTTGAAGGCCTCGGTATCCAGGGTGCCGATGGGCGTCGCCTCCGGAGCGCGTCCAAGGGGGTGTCCATACTTAACTCTGACGACCCGAGTTGTCAAATGTCGTCCGATGGCTCTCATCGCCGAGCCTCACCGCGGAACCTTTATGGGCGCTCCGTTCCTGATGCGCGGCTCGATGGTGTTCCCCCTTGCCGTCGCCCTGGCAACGGTCCCCGCGACGGAGGATCTGGCGCGGGGGGAGGCCGAGTTCCTCCGCGGGAACGTCCATTGCGACGCCCGCGAGTTCGCGGAGGCCGTCGCCTGCTACGAGCGCGCCGCGAAGTTCGGTTATGACGACCACGTGATGTGGAACAACCGCGGCGTCGCCCTCGACGGCCTCGGCCGGCACGAAGATGCGATCGCCGCGTACACGCGCGCGATGCAGCGCAACGCGGCCTACGAGATCGCGGCGTACAACCTCGGGAACGCGTACGCGCAGCTGGGCCAGTTCGACGAGGCGCTCGTGGCGTACGACCGTGCCCTCGCGATCAAGCCGGATTATCCGGACGCCTTGTTCGACAAGGCCATGGTGCTCGCGCGACTCGGCCGGGCGAAGCCCGCGCTCCAGGCCTACGAGGCGCTCGTCCGCTCGGACGGAGCGAACGCGGTCGCGTGGTCGAAGCGGGGCGAGTTCCTGGAGGAACTGAACAAGGTCGAGGAGGCCGTCGCCGCGTACCAGGCCGCGACGGTCGCGGACCCGGCGGACGCGGACGCGTGGACGGGCCTCGGCGATTCCCTGTACGCCCTCGAGCGGTACGAGGAGGCCGTCGAGGCCTACGACCGCGCGATCGCGGCGGACCCGGACAACGAGGAGGCGTGGAACAACAAAGGCTTCACGTTCTTCATGCTCGGGATCCACGACGAGGCCCTCGCGTGTTACGAGAAGGCCCTCGCGATCAACCCGACGTACAAGCAGGCCTGGTACAACAAAGGCTACACGTTCCACGGGATCCACCGCCTCGAGGAGGCCGTCGCCGCGTACCAGAAGGCGATCGAGCTGGACCGGGGGGACGAGGTCCTGTGGAACAACCTCGGCAATGCGCTCTACAACCTCGGCCGCTACGACGAGTCGATCCCCTACTTCGAGCGGGGCCTCGAGGTGAACCCGGAGTACGAGATCGCGTGGAACAACATCGGGAATGCGCTGAACAAGATGGGCCGCCACGCAGAGTCGCTGAAGTACCACGATAAGAGCCTCGAGATCAAGCCGGACTTCGACTACGCGCTGTACGCGAAGGGCCACGCGCTCGACAACCTCGGCCGGCACGAGGAAGGCCTCGAACTGATCGGCCAGAGCCTCGAGCTGAATCCGAACTACGATCATGCGTGGATGGCGAAGGCCGAGGCCTTGCACCGCCTCGGCCGGCTCGAGGAGGCGCGGGACGCGCTGAACAACGCGCTCATCCTGAACGGCGAATACGAGGAGGCGTGGGTGTTCCGCGGCAAGATCTTGGAGGAGATGGGGAACGCCCTCGAGGCCGAACGCTGCTACGACGAGGCGCTGCAATGCTTCCGCGCCTCCCTGGACCTCGATCCCGAGAACGCGGAGTTGCACTACCACCGGGCCCTCCTGCTCGAGGACCTCGAGCGCGTCGACGAGGCGATCGACGACTACGCGGCCGCGGCGTCGAAAAGCCATTCCGCCGAGGCCCTCGTCCGCCTCTCCGCGCTCTTGCTGCGGCTCGGTCGGCCCGCGGACGCTCTGGTGCCGGCCGACGAGGCCCGGTCGCGACACCCGGCGGATCCCCGCGGATGGCTCGCGGCCGGTCGCGCCTTCGCGGCCACGGGGCGTGGCGCCGAGGCCATCGAAAGTTTCGAGAAGGCGAAGGCGTCGGGGGCCGGAGAAGCGTCCCTCGAGCTCGCGCGATGGCATCACTCGATCGGCGGGGATGCGGAAGCGCTGGACGCCCTGAAGGGTGAGGCCCAACTCAGCTCCGAGGCCTTGCTCCTGCGCGCCGACATCCATGCCGCCCTCGGCCGCACGGACGAAGCGTTGGCCGACCACGACGCCGCGATCCGCAGCCCGTCGGAGGGCCGAGACCTCGCGTATCGGCGGAAAGGCCAGCGCCTCCTCGACCTCGGTCGGCCGAAGGAGGCCATCGCGGCATTCGACGCGGCGCTGGGGCTCCGACCGACGGACCCGGAGGCGTGGCTCGACGCGGCCCGCGGATGGCAAGCCCTTGGGCAAACCGCGCGCGCGAGGAAAATGTTGGACGAGGCGATCCGGCTCGATCCCCAGAACGTCGAAGCGCGGCGGCTGCGGTCCGAGGCGGCCGTCGCCGACTGATTTTCATACAATCCGATGGATAAATATAGCCATCGCCGACCAAGGATTATCTCCCGCCGCCGCATCCCGAGGTCCGCATGGCCCTGAAGATCCGTCGCCGGTCGCGGCTTCGCCGCAAGGACGTCACGGACCTCCTCGGCCGTCTCTCGAATGAATTCGGCATGACAATCCCGGAGGACGACTCGCCGATCGACGAGGCGGAGGCGGGCCCCCACCGCCTCGTACTCCGCGGGGACGAGCCGATCGTCCTCCTCCTGGGCGACCAGGCCGCTCCTACCGTGCGCGCGCTCCTCGCGTTCCCCGCGACCAGGCGTTGGGTGACCGTCGACATGGGCGCGGTCCGTTTCATCTACAACGGGGCCGACGTGATGGCCCCGGGCATCATGGAGGCGGACCCGACGATCCGCGCCGGGGAGATCGTGTGGGTCCGCGACGAGAAGAATCGCCGAGCGCTCGCCGTCGGCCAGGCGATCATGGACGGACCGACGATGGCCCGCGAGGAGAAGGGGAAGGCGATCCAGACCCTCCACCATGTCGGCGACGACCTGTGGCGGCTCGGAGAGGAGG
>VBLS01000033.1 GCA_005878635.1 Methanobacteriota archaeon
TGGAGGCGACAGGGAACGCAGCTGGAGAGCGGCGGGCCCCGTCCCGATCGTGGGGAACGGGTCAGGCACGGAAGTGAGCAGCCTCACCGCGGACTACCAACGCTCGCGGGGGTGCGGGACCGAGGAAGCATCCGGGTCACCCGGCGTCGGGTTGCGCATCCATCCCGATGGCCTAGCTCCTTTACCGCTCCGTGAGCTTCGTCTGCTTCGTCTCGAGGACGAGGCCCCCCATCCCGAACCGCTGGACGATCAGGTCGTACAGGATCTCGTCGCGGACCTCGCTCTTCCGGTCCGGCACGCCATAGGCGGGCTCGTTCGTCGGTAGCTGGAGCCCCAACTTGACGAGGCCCCGCCGAGCCTCTTCGCGCTCCTCTCGTGGGGCCTGCGGCGCCTCGATGGCGGCGGAGAACCCGCATTCGCGGACCTCCCGGAGGAAAATCGGCCGTCGGAACAACTTCTGCAGCACGCCGATCGCGAGGCGCACTTGGTCGGCCTCGTCCTTCGTCGCCTCCCGGCAACGGGATCCGACAATCTCGTACAAGTTCAGTTCGCGGTGTGCGGAGGTCGTGTAAACCTTGGACGGCGGAATGTCCTTCTCCCGGAGCATGCCGACGTCCGCCAGGGCCTTCAGGTAGCCGGTGACGAACAGTCGGTGGAAACTGTAGCCGTCTTGCTTGAGTTGCTTCGTGAGCGCACTGATCGAGCGCTCCTGCGACCGCAAGTATGAGACGACCAGGTCCTTGAGATTCCGCTCAGGGATAAACAACCAAGGAACCCCCACCCGACGACGTGGTAACAAACCGGATAACAAATAAAGGTTTCCAGCGGAAGGGATGCTCACAAACCGAGTGCAAAAATCATCTTATGCCTGAGCCGCCCTCGTATTTCAGTTCGCGATTACTCCCCCTTTCTTTTTTCGTTTTCTCTCCCGTGCGGAGACGCTGTTCTCCCCTGATAACCGCCTCGGAACGGTTATACACGCACCTTCCAATGGAAACGACCGTATGGCCCAAGGGGACCGAATCCGTACGTTCATCCACGGGTTCGACGAAAAACTCGACGGCGGCATCCCCGTCGGTCAGATCGTCCTCCTCGCCGGTGAACCGGGGACGATGAAGTCCACGATCGCGTTCAACGTGATCTACCAGAACGCCCTCCGAGAGGGGAAAGCCGGCACGTACATCTCGCTGGAGCAGAGCCGCGACAACCTCACGCGCCATCTCGAGCAGATGAGCCTGAGCCCTCATGATGTCGAGTCGAAGGTGAGCCTCGTCGACCTCGGGGCGATCCGCCGGAACCTCGATGGAAAGGCGGACCGCACGTGGCTCGAGATTTTCAAGATGTACGCGTCGAACCTGAAGCGCACCCTCAACTTCGAGATCCTCGTGGTCGATTCGTTGCCGGTGCTCGAAGTCATGGCGAGATTCGAGAATCCGAGGGAGGAGCTATTCCAGCTGTGCGAGTGGATGCGAGACCTCGAGGCCACGACGATCCTGATCAGCGAGATGAAGCCGAACAGCGAGGACTTCGGAAGGCATGGAGAGGAATACATCTGCGACGGGATCATCCACGCGAAGATGGAACGCGTCGACGATGCCAACATCCAGCGCCGCATCCGATGCGTGAAGATGCGCGGCACGAACCATTCCCCGAATTACTTCACGCTCATATTCCAGAACGGAATCTTTCAAGCGACTCGAATCATCGCGGAATGACCAGGACGAGCGGCATCCGCGGGCCGCAGTTTCGGGGCAAAAGCCTAATGTGCGGCCGGCCGCTTCCCGCGATCTGGATGCGGGGCAATGGCCCCGGATCCGGCTGGAGGAATGGGCGGACGGCCCGTCGTCTTCTCCGTGTAATCGCGGTTGTCGGGCTGGTCCTCGTCCTCCTGATCCAACTGCCTCCGCCGACGCCGGGGCCTTCGTCGTCAAGTCCTCCGCCATCGATGCCCTTCACGACCTTCCGGACCGATGCCTCCGTCGCGGAGATCCAAACCACAGGGGCCGAACCGGTCGAGTCCTATGCCGCCTTCGCGGTCGCCCGTGGTTCCGCGGGGGCCATGGCCCTCCTGAGATCCCAAGGCCACTATGCGGAGCCGATGGTCGGGAGTTCGACGCTGCAACTCCTCGGAGGCCCCATCGATCTCGCGGCGTCGACCATGCCCCCGATGGCTCCGTGGTCGGCCGTTTCATCCGAGCCGGCAGTCGGCATCGTCCACTTCCACGGCCCGATCAAGATCGAGTGGACGCAATCATTGGAGTCCCTCGGCCTGACGATCCTCCGGTACCTCCCTCAAGACGCGTTCGTCGTCCGGGGCCCGAGTTCCACGTTCGCCCAGGTCGCCGCCCTCCCGGCCGTCGACTGGACGGGACCGTATGCGCCCCAGTGGAAAACCCGTCCGGACCTCCCGAGGGACGGGGTCCTCGACGTCCGCGTCGTCGTGTTCCCGGGGGAGTCTCCGGAGGCGATCGAGGCGTGGATCGGCCACAAGGGAATCCCGCCCGGCTTCGCCGCTGGCTCCGGGCCCGCGGTCCTCGGCGCGTTTGGGAGCGGCGACTTCCGCTGGGCGCGAGCGCGAATCCCCGCGAATCTCGTCGCCGCGCTGACCGCGTTGCCGTCGGTCGAGTTCGTCGACCCGGTGCGCGACGTGCACGATTGGAACGCGGAGACGGATTGGGTGATCCAGTCGAATGCCACGGCGAACTACCGCTATTGGAACGTCGGGCTGGATGCCACCGGCCAAGTCGTCGGCCAGGCGGACACCGGCCTGGATTACGACGGCGATCAGTTCCGGCAATCGGCCGGAACAATCGTCTCGGGCGATCTCTACAACACCACGGACCTCACCCGCCGGAAGGTCGTCCGCTACCTCAACATGGGCGTCCTCACCGGGCAGCTCACCTGGCCGGGCGGCGGAGGTCCCTGGGATCCTTGGTCGATCGAGGACAGCAACCACCGGCCCAGGTTCCCGGATTGCACCTTCGGACATGGGACTGCGGTCGCCTCGACGCTCGCGGGCAATGACACGGGCATCGGGGCCTCGCCGAACGACGGCAACGCCGAAGCGGCGAAGCTCTACTTCCAGGACATCGGCACCGTTGCCCCGGGCTGTCCCGGAGGCAGCGGGAACGCGGACGTGCTGAGCTATCTGCCGCAGGATTACGCGGACCTCTTCGGCCCGCCCGGACTCGTCTACAACGATCCTGTCGCGCCGGTCCGGATCCACAGCGACAGCTGGGGAGGCACCGACAACGTCTACGACACCCAGGCCCGGATGGTCGACGCGTTCGTCTGGGCCCATCCGGACATGACGATCCTCTTCGCCGCCGGCAACTGCCTGTCCGCGTGCTCTTCCGGGACGATCGGCACGCCCGCGACGGCGAAGGACATCGTCACCGTCGGCGGCGCCTACAACCCGGACACCGGTTCGGGACTGGCGCAGAACGACCTGGCCTCGCAGAGCGGCCGCGGCCCGACCGTGGACGGGCGCATCAAACCGACGATCGTCACGATCTTCGACGGGGAGTCCGCGATGTCCGATGGGAACATGCTCAGCGGGAGGGGACAACCGGACGACAAGTGGTTCGGCACCAGCTACTCGACCCCGGCGGCTGCGGCGGCGGCCGCGATCATCCGGCAGTACTTCACGGACGGGTGGTATCCCTCGGGACGGCCCCTGGCGGCGGACGCAATGACCCCGAGCGCCGCCCTGATCCGGGCCCTCTTGATCGCCTCGGGCGTCCCGGTCACCGGATCCGGCATCGTCTCGCGCTCGCCCTCGGACACGTGGCCGAACAACGAGCAAGGGTTCGGACGCGTCCTCCTCTCGAACGTGCTCCCTCTTGCCTCCCTCGGGGACACGTTCCGAACGCAGGTCGTCGATGGGACCGCGGGGTTGCTCACGGGGGACGCCGAGAGCTACACCTTCCACGTCACGAGCCCGGGGCCGCTGAAAATCGTCCTCGCGTGGAGCGACTTCCCCGGCACCCTGGGGTCGACGAAAGCCCTCGTGAACGACCTGGACCTCGAGGTGACCGCGCCCGACGGGACCGTGTACCGCGGCAATCACTTCGCGCCGTTCGCCCAGGCCGAGTCCCTCCCG
>VBLS01000301.1:0-242 GCA_005878635.1 Methanobacteriota archaeon
ATCTGCTGAACCCCTTCGCCATCATCGTCAGCGCGATCTGGGGGGTGAACGATCCAATCCCGGTGTTCCTCTCCGTCCTGGGCCTCTATTTCCTCATCCGTCCCTCGGACCGTCATGTCTTGCTCGGCTCGTTCGTCCTGGGCCTTGGGATCGCGACAAAGCTTTATCCGGTCCTCTTGGTCCCTATCGCTCTGGCTCTGGCCAGGGGACTTTTGCGCAAGCTCAAGGTGCTCGCCGTGGCG
>VBLS01000301.1:475-874 GCA_005878635.1 Methanobacteriota archaeon
TCCGCGACAAGCTTCGTCGTCCTCTTTGCGTTCCTTCTCGCCGTCCGCTGGAGCCCGAACTACCTCCTCTGGGCCGTGCCGTTCGTCACACTCTTCGCGATTCGATCGTTGTCGGGTTGGTACCGATGGCTCGCCCTGGGATTCTGGGTCCCCGCCCTCGCGCACGTGCTGATCTACAACGGTTGGTTTGCCGACCCGTTCTCCGGAGGGAGCGGCTTTTCCTATTGGGCCCTCATTCCCTGGGTCCCCGAGAGTCGCGTCTTCGAGGCGGTCCCGAACTGGGTGGGACCTGCCTTGTTGCTCGCCACCGTAATCGCGGCGGCCGTGGTCGTCCTGATGCTGTTCCGGCATCCCGCGATCGGCGTATCGCTCCCCGACGAACCGGCTTCGGGGAACCGG
>VBLS01000301.1:948-2107 GCA_005878635.1 Methanobacteriota archaeon
AATCGTGGGACTCGTCCTATCCCTCCTGTTCGTAGGGGCCTTCGTCGCTTCTACGGCGTACCAGCTGGGCCACGCGCGCGCCGTCAGTCCTTCCGACTTCGCGAAGTTCGATGTCCTCTCGGATGGTTCGTTTTCGATGAGGGACGAATTCCGGGCCGACATCCTTTCTTTTTACTGGGTCTTCCATGGAACCGGGCGATATTCCCTCCACCCGAATGGAACCTCAGGCATCCTGCTCGACACCATCGACTCGAATGGGACGGCCCAGATTGAACTCCTGACCGTCGCGGAGCGGGTCACCGCCCAGGTCACGTTCCGAGTCGATTCGCTCTACGGACCGCAATCGCTGGGAATCCTTGGGTTGAACTCGAGCGAGTTGCAGGTCGCCCCGAACGGCACGGGATGGACGCTTCGGTACGTCGATCAGGCGGATAACCTGACGCGGGATCTGGGACCGATTTCCTCAAGCTGGCAGCAAGCCACGGTACGCACCTCCTCGGCCGGTCAGGAAATTGAGGCTCTCGGTACCCGAGTCGTCCTGCCTCCGCAGGCCAGAATTGGCCCGGTTTGGATTGGCCATACGCACCTTGTCGGAGGCAGCGGAGGGAGGTTCCAGGTGTCCGAGGTCGTCCTGCAGTGGGTGGCCGCCCCGAACGGCCTTTCCCCGCTTCCCGCAAGCCCGGTCATCCTCTTGGACGCCGCCGTTCTGGCCCCTATGATCTTATCCCCCCAGCTCTTCAGGGCCCGAGGCAGGTCGGAGCCGGTCGAATAGCGGCCGTCGTTAGGCAACGTTCGAACCGCGTATGAGAATGCTTAATAACACCTTGGACATACTTCTTCCGTAGCTACTTTCAGGCGGTTGGGAGGGCTCGGGTTCCGGTCTTCGTCGCGACCGCATAGAGGGAAGGCTTGATCGTCCGTGGGGGGGAGTTCAGTCAAAGGTCTAACCGCACGCCCGCACTCTGGGACCGCGGATTTGGACCCTTCGCACCTCGGCGAGATGTCTCCACCCACTGGCATCTCGGTCGACGGATTGCTTCCGGCCCAGGATTCCACGCTTGAGACCTTCGAAACCGGGGCGCTCATCGACCCGGCGGCCATTCCAGCCTCCGCCCCTCGGGATCTCGGCTCGTCCGTCCCGCCGATTGCCATCGTAATC
>VBLS01000301.1:2162-2646 GCA_005878635.1 Methanobacteriota archaeon
TGGAGAGCCTGATGCCACAGGAACCGGAGATCATCATCGTCGACGACGGCAGCTCCGATGGGACCCCCGACTCCGTGTTGAAGCTTCGGGCCCAGTTCCCTCGAATCCACCTTATCCAAAGGAACGGCCGGAAAGGGATTGGTTCCGCGGTTCGAGAGGGGATCCAGTTCGCACTCGCGAACACGGCCTCTGGGTACATCGTGACGATGGACGCCGATGGATCCCACAACCCGGACGAACTGCCCGGTCTCCTCGCGGCGGCCCGCGGCGTGGATTTCGTCCAGGGCAGCCGATACGTGGAAGGCGGTGCGATCAGAGGGTGGCCTCCGCTCAGGCGCCTGCTGAGCATCGTCGGGAACAACGCATGCCGGATCCTGTTCCAGACGGGTTTTCACGAACATACCACGTTCTACCGGGTGTTCAATCGCGACTGTGCCGAACACATTGTGGAGAGGGTGGTCGATGATGGGTATGCCTGGGGGGT
>VBLS01000034.1 GCA_005878635.1 Methanobacteriota archaeon
TAACTCCCATGCCCCGCTCGCGGCTCGAACCCGCCGAGCGCCGCCGGCACGGCGGCTTCGAGTTTGCGTAGGAGCAACTCGGCCTTGCTCGCGAGCGGCCCGCCGCCCTCCTGGAGCGCGCCGGCCCAATACCGGACGCTCACGAGCAGCTCGCCCGGATCGTTGAGATGGCCCTCCTGCGGCCCCTTCATGTGGAAATGCCCCAGCCACGCCCCGCAGCGCCGGGCCGCGGAGAATTGTTTCTCCGCCTCATCGCCCATGAAAATCTCCATCGCCTGGATCCCGGAAACCTTCTCCTGCACCAGGACGTGCGGCGTCGCCAGATAGGCCAAGGGCAACGGGATCGCGAACTCCGACGTGCCGCCGAATCCCGCGGCGACGAGGGACTCCATCGCGGCGAACACATCCGAGCGATCGCGTTGGTACACCTTCGCGATGATCCCTCGGGCGGAATCCTCGGACCCGAACGAGGTCTCGAACGTGCACCGACGCTTGTGGGCCTTGAGGACTCGGAGGTTCATCTCTCCCGCCGGTTGTCCGGGCCACCGGGACCGAAACAGCCGCTCCAGCTCCTCGCGGACCTCCTCTTGCTTCAGCACCGCGGCGTATCGCGCAACGATCTCCGGGGTCGAGCCATCCATCACCGGCACGGACCCTTCCTCCCGATACCCGATGCCACGGGGGCCTCTTGAGGCCGCCGCCCCAATCATGCGCCTTTGTGCTCGCCGCAGGCACGGCGACCCTCGACCTTCGCGTTGGCGGGCTCAATCGTGGGAGTGCTCGAAGCCCTCGTACGGGGTCGCGAGGTACGGGAACGTCGGCAGGAAGGGAAGGTCCTCCTTCGTCCCGTCCATCAACAGGCCCGCGGCCGCGTCCGGCGTGAACGTCTTGTCGATCAACGGGTACGTCACCCCGGCAATGGCCCGCAGCTCGACCGCCGTCACGTTGTCGAAGACCCGCCGTCCGTTCGGGAACCCGTCGAGGTCTCCCCCGAGGAGGCCGAACCGCTTCGCGCTGTCCCCGGGCGGGTTGATCCCGGAATCCGTCGCATCGTAGGAGGGAGCGAAGGCCAGGTTCAGGCGCAGTTCGTCCGCCGGGGTCGGGCCGTTCGAGTTCTGGAACCCGGGGATGATGCCGGCCGGGATCCCCGTCAGCAAGATTGCGACGAGGTCGGCCCTCGAAGCTCCCGAGGCGGTCAGTGCCGCGAGGTTCGGGAAGACGCCGGGATAGAGGATCGGCAGGAGGCTCTGCAGTTGCGGATGCGCATAGTCGTCGAGGAACCGATCGTCCCGGTTCGGGGGTCGGCTGTTCCATCGGTCCTTCTCTCCGAGCTCGATGACGACCTCGTTGATCAGCGGCTCGCCGAGGCGCGAGACTTGCACCCAGGGCCCCGTCTCGACCAGGCGACCGTTCTTCTCCCGGACGAGCGCCTTCCGCCGTCGCGCGGCCGACCACACGCCGATCACGGAGCGCGGATCCGCCGGATCCGTCGGGTCGAATCCACCGCGGGTGACGTCCGTCTTCGGCACCGAAATCGCGATCGTGTGGACGTTGAAGCCTTTCGTGCCATTCACGCCCGACGCCGCCGGCAAGGGAATCAAGTGGAGGTTCTGGAACGGTCGAAGGGCACCGAGGTCGAAAATCGAGCCGAGGTCCACGTAGAAGCCTTCCCCGCGTTGGCCGGCGAAGGTTCGCACCCCACTCCCGAGGTCGGAGACCGCGGCGTCCGCCAACGAGGCGTAATCGGGCGTCGAGCGCGGCCCGATGCGGACCGGCGGCGTCGGCAGGTCGCGGCCGAGGACGGTCCGGCGGCCCTCGTCGCGATCGCCCTGGATCTTCGTGACCGTGTAGAGCTGGCGCACGTTCCAGCTCGGATCGGTGAGGGAGGTGATCGGCCCCGTGTTGTACAGGAAGGTCCCGGGATTCTGGACGAGCGTCTTGAAACGGAACTGGTACACGACGTCCTCTTCCCCGTCCCCGTCGTTGTCGATCAGGATCTCGTAGAGGACCTCGTCTCCGAACTGGAAGAAGTTCGGCCCGCCCGCAGGCTCCTCGAGCGGGATGAAGTTCGCGAGGAACGTCACCTTGGAGGTGTCGGCCGGATCGACGAACGCGTACAGGTCCGTGTTATCCGCGACCGGATCCTTCGAAATCGCGGGCGCTTCGCGGTGGGAGGACATCGAGGATCACCCTTGCGCATACCCGAGGATCCGGGACGCGAGGCGGGAGTCGCGGGTCACGATCTCCTTCGTGCCCCACATGACGACAACGGTCCCCGTCGCCGCGTCGGCCACGTAGGCCATGACGGGGGTGCCTGGGTCCGAAGGCATCGCGCCGGCACTCGCGTTCTCCGTCAAGCCGAGGACGTTCGGGGCCGTCGCGAGGGCTCCGACCGTCGCGGCCCCCATCGCCGCTCCATGCAAGAATTTCCGTCGAGACATCTTGTTCTTCGGTTCGTCGACCATCGTGTTCCCCTCCGAACCGACGGCTTGGTCACCGAACCAAACCGCTGGTTCTCCGGGGCGGCACGACCCATCAAGATATTTCGTCGTGTGTAACAGCGCTTGTTACAAACGGAACCGAGGGGCGGATCGCCGCGCGCGTTCGATGTAGCGTCGGGACGATAGTCCGGAATGTCGGGGACGGGATTCGAACCCGTGACCTCCGGATGCCTCAGGAGCGCCGTGGGTCGGTCACGGCGAAGCCCTATGAGTCCGACGCTCCACCAGGCTGAGCCACCCCGACGAGGCCGCCGAATCCTCGGGCGACTATAAAGAATGCGACGCGTCCCGACGGCCGAGACGAAATCAGAGGGGGGACGGCAGAGGATTGAACCCTTCGAAGCCGGCGAAGAGCAGCGCCGCGTAGAGGATGCTGAGCACCGCGACCGCGGTGTTCACGACGCGACGGACCGGCCCCTGTCCCCATCGCAACATGGGATAGTTCAGGCTCACCGCGAAGACGATCATCCCTGCGACGACGCCGAGGCTGAACACGGCGACGCCGAGCAAGATGCCGCCCAACGTGGCGACCCCCAGGGCCACGACGAAGAGGACGAGGAGCTCGTCGTTGCTCGCGAGCCCGTGGACGATCCCGATCGAGAACATCGTCTTGTGGTCCCCGTGGCTCGTGAGATGGCCGTGGAGCCAGGTGTGGAAATGCCGATGCCGCACACGGCCGTGCCAGTGTTCGTGGACATGGAACACGTTGAACTCCCACAGCAATCCGACGACCCCGATCCCGAGGAGCATGACCGCGACGAGGAGGTCCAGGTGGGCGAGGAATTCGGTGAGGACCGTCTGGCGGAACGTGTACAGCAACACCGTGATGATCGCCGCGGTCACCATGTGGCCGGCGGCCCAGGACACGCTCATCAGGCTCGTCTTCCGGACGCTCCCGCTGCGGGTGATGAGATTCGACACCGCGACGAGGTGGTCCGCATCGTAGCTGTGCTTGAACCCCAACGCGAGGGCCAAGACCATGAACGCAGCGAACTCAACGGCCATCGAGGTCCCCGCCCGGTAGCACGACGGTAACGCGGGTAACATCCGGCGGGCTTAAGCCTTTTCCATTGGACGCACCAAGAACCCCGAGAGCGGTTCCTTCTTAAGGAGAGAACCGGCTGCCCACCGCGGAGGCGCAAGCTTGGCGGTCGAGCGCATCGGTGTGTCGCTGGAGGGGCGGCTCTTGTCGGATTTCGATCGGTTCGTGACGACGGAGGGTTACGGGAGCCGGTCCGAGGCGCTGCGCGGACTGATCCGGGAAGCCCTCACCCACCGCCGTTGGAAGGCCGGTGGACGCGTCGTCGGGACGATCACGATCGTCTATCGGCATGAAGTGGGCATGGTGACCCATCGGCTCCTCCACCGGCAGCACGAGTTCCTCCGATTCATCCGTGCGACCGCCCACACCCACTTGGACGATGAGACGTGCCTCGAGGTCCTCCTCGTCGACGGAGCGTCGGATCGAATTGAACAGCTTGGGAGGCGGCTCAAGACCGTCAAGGGCGTCCTGTCCTCGGAGACGGTCATCGCCTCGGCGAAGTTGCGGTGATCCCGATCCCGAGGCCATCGGCTCCCGCGGCTCTTACGTTCGCAATTCCGACGTATCTTCCCGACCCCATTAAATAGGCCCAAACGAGTCGCACTTCGTGGACCGCGAACACGCCGGCCGAGATGCCCGAGCGGTGGAGGATCCCATCGCCGCGATCTTCGACCTGGCGGACTCGGTCGATCATCAGACCCCGAAGATTCGGCGGATGCTCCGGTACGTCCGCGTGTTCGTCTCCCTCTGGCTCCTCCTGGACTTCTTCCTGATCATCGCGCTCGCCGCGATCGGCGGCGGGAACCCCGCAGGCGCGTTCCTCCTCTTCATCCCGGTCATTGGGCTCCTCCTCGGCATGCGCCGGGTCTCCGGCTCGACGGCCCGATTGGTCCTCCTCATCCTGGTTATCGTCTTCGCAAGCATGCAGATCCTCTCCATCGGCGGCCTCCTTTTCGTCGGCATCGTCCTCGTCGCCCTGTTCGTCCTCGGCTTCATCATCCTGGAACTCATGCAAGACCTCCGGTCGTTCTTCGACTACTTCGCGTTGCGGCACCGAGTCATCCAGAGGGTGCGGCAGGCGGACCCGGTCGTCTACGTCCCGGAGGGGAAGGATGCGGTCCACCGGATCCTGTCCCACCTGGCCGCGACGAGCGCGGACGTCCGCGGCGTCATGGCCGTCCCCGGGGCCGTCGCGATCCCCGCCCTCTTGACGGGGAAGACGGGCCTGACGTATTCCTTCGACGCGTACGTGCGGCAGCAGCCCTCCTTCCTGTGGAAGACCGTCTCCCTCGGCACGCCGGGTTTCGCGGTGTTCGTCAAGGCCTTCGAGAAGGCCCCCACCGCCGAGGACCTGAAGGCCCTCAAGGCCGCGATCGAGGACGCCTCCCTCGCGGCTCGCATTCCGGCCGCGCGCATCCTGGTCCTATGGAGGGCGAAGGGGAACGAGAGCGTCTCCGCCGACGCCTACGAGTTCCTGACGAAGGAGGCGGTCCGCGTCCGGCTCCGGGGCAGCACGTTCGTCTGCTCCCTCGAGTTGGCCATCGAGCGGGACGATGGCACCTACGATTTCATCCCGCTCGTCCTGGAGCCCGCGGTCGCCCCGACCGGTCGTCCGGTGCCCTCCTGAGTTCTCCGAAATCGCACCACCACGGTGTTCGGAACGACTCGGACCGCTTGCTGGGGTCTAATATCCTCTCTGATAGTATTTGCAACCGGAAGAACGGTAGGGCAACCCCGGTATGACCAAGCAAGAAATCGCCGTCGAGTCCAGCACGGCGCAGTCGCTGGCGGCCGAAGCGTCCAGCCGCGGCAAGACCCTCTACGCCTTCACGAACCAAATCCTCGATGTCGCCTTGCGGGTGTTCGGTCAAGGCGGGGACGCGTCCGAGATCCTCCCGGCCTGGAAATCGTATCGCGTGACGAAGGACATCGAGGGAGTTCCGTTCCTCCCGCGCAGCCTCGTCTGGAAGATGGTCGAACGGCTGTATCAGCGGGATCCGGAGTGGTTGCTCCAGGAGTGGTTTGAGGCGGGCCGGCGGATCGGAGAGGTCCTCCGGACTGTCCATCCGACCCTCGAGGATTTGCAAGTCGGGATGACCGGGAACCCGTCGATCATGACGGAGCAACGGATCGAAATCATTCGGCAGCGTTCCGCCGGGGACGGTCGTCAGCAGGTCCGCGTACGAGTCGTGACCGACTTGACCCCTGAATTGGCGTCGTGCGGCGAGAGCCTGCTCCACGGCCTCCTCTGTTCTTACTCGTTCCGGGCGACCGAGAGCCACATCGAGGACGGGGTCGTCGAGATCGTCGCAGTCTACGAGGGAAAGGCGCCGGTCCCCGCCGCGAAGCCGGAGACCGTCGACGTGGGTACGTCGACGCCCAACGGAGGCCTCAATCCCGGAGCCAGAACGGCGCCGTTGTGAAGCGATAGTGGTCCCGGATCTGTTCGTCGTAGATCTTCCGGTAGAATTCGTTGTAATGGCGGATGTGGAGGACGCCTTCGCGGGTGATCCGGATCCGATATCGGCCCTCGGTCTCCTCGACGGCCACGTGCCCTTCCTTCTGCAAGGCCTCGATCACGCGGTCCGTCATGAAGTGGTTCGACTTGATCTCCCGCTTCACCTCTTCCTTCGACATGCCGACCTGCCTCGGCAGGACGACCTCCAACTTTCCTTCGAGCCCGTCCTGGTAGAG
>VBLS01000035.1 GCA_005878635.1 Methanobacteriota archaeon
AACGGCCAGATCGTCGAGGAGACCCGGGGGTCCTGAAGCGATGGCCATCGCCGACATCGCGGCCCTCGCGGTCCTCGTGGGGATCGTCCTCGCGGCCGTCATCCTCGCCGGTCGCCCCCTCCTGGCCCGCCTCGCGGCGCGGAACATCCGGCGGCGAACGTCCCGAGTCCTAATCGTCCTCGCGGGTTTGCTCGTCGGCACCGCGGTCATCTCGTCGAGCTTGGTCGTCGGCGACACTTTGAGCTACATCTTCCTCGAGGACGTCTACGTCCGGCTCGGCGCGATCGACGAAATCGTGTCGAACGAGTTCAACGGCCAACTGATCTCCTTCTCCGAGGCCAACGCGACCCAGGTTGCCGCGGACCTCGTGGCCTGGCGAGCGCCGATCGACGGCCTCGCGCCGACGCTCCTGAAGGTCATGCCGGTTCGCAACGTCATCGGCAACAAAGGGAATCAACAGATTACGGTAATGGGACTCGACGCGTCCCGGGAGGCCGCCTTCGGGCCGCTGACGGCCCGCGACGGTTCGTTCGTGACGACGGATTCCCTGAACGCCTCCGCCGTGTACGCGAACGAACGGGCGGCGGCCGACCTGAATGCGACCGTCGGCCAGCAGCTCACCCTGTTCTACGGGACGACGAACCAGACCCTGGTCCACGCGACGGTGGCCGCCATCGTCCGCGACGAAGGGACCGCGGCCTACGAGCACCGTTCGATCCTCTTCATGGACCTGCGCACGGCCCAGGCCGCATTCAACGAGAGCGGCGCGGTCAACCAAATCCGGATCTCGAACATCGGAGGAGTCGCGGACGGCCTCGGGGTCGCCGACAACGTCACGACGAACCTCCGCCTCAGCATCGCGCTCCACCACCTCGACTTGCGCGTCCACTCCGTGAAGGCGGACGGCATCGCCCAGGCCGTCCAAGTCGGCCGCGATGCGACGGAGCTGTTCCTCGTCATGGGAGCCTTCGGGATCCTCGCGGGCATCCTCCTCATCGTGAACATCTTCGTCATGCTCGCGGAGGAGAGGAAGCCGGAACTCGGCATCGCGCGGGCCCTCGGCTTTCTTCGGAAGGATCTCCTGGCGACCTTCGCCCTCGAGGGGACGTTCTACGCAGTCGTCGCCGCGGCCCTCGGGTCCCTCGCGGGAGTCGGCCTGGGCTACGTGATGGTCTACTTCTTCGACAGGCTCGTGCCGCACGGCCAGGTCCCGGTCACCTTCCACTTCGACCCCTCGTCCGTCCTGATCGCGTTCGTCGCGGGAACCGCGCTCACGTGGGCGACAATCCTCCTCGCCTCTTGGCGGGTCAGCCACCTGAACATCGTCCGCGCGATCCGGGACCTCCCGGAACCGGGCACCCCTGAGCGTTCGAGGGATGTCCTTGCGGCCGGCCTCCTCGCGGCCGCCGCGGGGCTGGCCCTGACGGCCTGGGGCTTCACGGCGAACACGGGCCTGGGGAAAATCCCGGGCCCGCCGCTCCTCTCCCTCGGCCTCGGGATCGCGGTCGCCTCCCGCGGACACGCCCGAGCGGCCCTCACGATCGCGTCCGCCTTCAACCTCGTCTGGATCCTCGTCCCCGTCGGCCTCCTGAACCAACAGACCGACAACGTGTCGATCGCCTTCGTCATGACGGGCATCATCCTCGTGGGTTCGGCGATCCTCATCGCCGTCTTCAACGTGAGCGAGGCGCTTCGGTCCCTCCTCCGGAGGGCGAACCGCGGCGCGGGGCGGCCGGTCCTTTCCACCGCGGTGTCCTATCCGAGCGAGAAGCGCTTCCGGACGGGGATGACCGTCGCGATGTTCGCGCTCATCCTGTTCATGGTCACCCTGATCTCCATGGTCCAGGGGCTCCAGGCCTCGAGCCTCGACACGTTCGTGCGCCAGCAGTCCGGCGGCTACGACGTGATCGCCTACACCACGTCGTACGGAGAGATCCCGAACTTCCGCCAGATCTTGCGGGAGAACTTCACGGATCTCAACGGCACGCTCCTGGGAGGCGAGAACGGCGTCTCGAGCGCGAGCGTCCTGCCGGCGAAGGTCCAAGTCACTTCCCGTCACGATGGATCCGACGTTGGTGCGGAGGGGAATCGGACGTTCGACTACACTCTGTGGGGCATCGACAACTTCCTGATCCGAAGCAACGGCTACGGTTTCACGAGCTTTCTCCCCTCCTTCGTGAACGAGACGACGGGTGCCCGCGAGCCACTCACAGACCGGACGTCCGTGTGGCTTTCCCTCCGGTATAATCACACGCTTGCCATCGTGGACCGAACCGCTTCCGGGCCAAACGAATTCGCGCCGAACGAAGGCCGTCTCCAGGCCGCCCCGGGGGATGGAATCCGCGCGTTCGACGCGGAAGGCCGCACCGTGAACCTGACAATCGTCGGCGTCCTCGAGCAGGCCCTCCAGTTCACCTCCGGGGTCTTCGTGGACCAAGACGTCGTCCGCACCGTCTTCCCGGCCCAGGAGCGGTATAACGCCTACTTCTTCCAGATGGCTCCGAGCGCGGACATCGGCGCGTTCCGTACGGACCTCGAGCGGGTGTTCTTCACCTACGGATTGCAGACGATCGACATCCGGGAAGAGATCGGTCAGGCCTTCAACGCGTCCCAACAGGTCCTTACGCTCATGGAGGCCTACCTCGGAATCGGCCTCCTCGTTGGGATCGCCGGACTCGCGGTGATCACCTTGCGGGCTGTCGTCGAGCGACGGACTCAGATCGGGGCTTTGCGGGCGATCGGTTTCACACGCCGGATGGTCCTGTCCGTGTTCCTCCTCGAGATCGCTCTCATCGCGGTCCTCGGGATCGGCATCGGGGTCGCGCTGGGGATCGTCTTCGCCTACAAGGTGTACCTCGTCTACTTCGCGGACATCATTGTGTTCCGAATCCCCTGGGACCACCTGCTCCTCATCGTCGGCATCGCCTCCGTCGCGGCGGTCGCGAGCACCGCTCAACCCGCCGTGCGAGCGTCCCGCATTCCTCCGGCCGAGGCCTTGAGGTACATCGAGTGAGGACGCCGAAAGGCGTTCGTCGGCTGCGGTCCGAACGTACCTCTAAGTAGAGGTATGCGCGGCAATGAGGTCCTCGATCCTCGCCCTCCGACGTGCGAATTCCTGCTCGGCCCGGCGATGGTACGCGGCCATCCGACGCAGGAGCGCCGACCGGGCCCGCTCCGAGTCGACGCGACCCACGTACTCCTCGCGCCTCGTTGAGCACCCATCGTCGCGCTCGTAGTGCCAGAAGTAGAAGTACCGCCGACCATCGAAGTCGCGCACCCGGACCCCGCAACCGATCTCCATGTTTCATACCTCTAAGTAGAGGTATACTCGACGAGACCTTCGTCGTTCCCCCAGGAGGTCTGCGAAACTACTCGGCCTCTCGCGGAACAATCCTTTTATGGCGCTCCCTCACTCCGACCGCCCGTCCATGGGAGAGCCCACGCTGAAGGAGAAGGCCTGGGAGCCCTCCTTCGAAGAAGGGATCCTAGCGGCCTGGAAGGCGGAACCCAATCTGTATGCGTTCGCCCCGGCCCGTCGGCAACCCGTCTACGTGATCGACACCCCGCCGCCGTATCCGAGCGGCTCGTGGCACATCGGCGCGGTCATGGCCTACTCGATGATCGACATGATCGCCCGAGCGCACCGGATGCTCGGCCTTGCCGTGCTCTTCCCGTTCGGCCTCGACCGGAACGGGATCAACATCGAGCGGACGGTCGAGAAGAAGACCGGTAAGCCGCTCCATCGATGGGACCGGGAGGCCTTCATCGCGGAATGCCGCAAGGAGATCGAGGCAATCGGGAACGGGCTCCTGGAAGTAGCGATCCGCGTGGGGTTGTCGGCCGATTTCGCACACACGTACTACACGGACTCGGACGAATACCGCGCCTTCAGTCAGGCGATCTTCCTCGAACTTTGGCCGAAAGGACTCTTCTACCGCGGGGAACGCCCGACCTTCTGGTGCCCGGTGTGCGAGACGCCCCTCGCCGAGGCGGACATCGAGTACGAAGACCGCGCCGCGAGCCTCGTTTGGATGAAGTTCCCGATCCTCTCCGGCGGAGGCGACCTGACAATCGCGACGACGCGCCCGGAGCTGCTCGCGGCCTGTCGCGCGGTGATGGTCCACCCCGACGACGCCCGGTATCGAAGCCTGCCCGGCAAGGAGGTGCGGGTCCCGCTGTACGGCCAGGAGGTCCCGATCATCGCGCATCCGAATGCGAAGCCGGAATTTGGGAGCGGTGCGGCGATGATCTGTTCCTACGGCGACATGGTCGACATCGCCATGTTCCGGGACCTCCGCCTCGAACCCGTCAAGGCGATCGACGAGTCCGGCCGGATGACCGAGGCCGCCGGATTCCTGAAGGGACTCAAGGTCGACGCCGCGAGGGAGAAGGCGATCGACGAGTTGCGCGTCCGAGGGGCCCTGGAGAAGGTCGAGGCGATCGTCCACAAGACGCCGACCTGCTCGCGGTCCCTCAACCCGATCGAGTTCATCTCATCGGACGCATGGTATCTGAAGCAGCTCGAGTTCCGCGAGGACTTGAAGCGCGCCGCGCATGAGATGGAGTTCCGGCCGCCCCGGCACCG
>VBLS01000036.1 GCA_005878635.1 Methanobacteriota archaeon
AGCCGGCGGTCACGGTGCCGTTCACCCAGGCGCCGTCGTAGTAGCGGAGGAATACAACGCCGTTCTCTACGGTCGACTGCGTGGAGAGGACTACGGCCCCTTTCACCTTCCCGGCGGTGATGTTCTCCTGGAGGCTGCCCGCCTGGTCGTAGTTCATCGCTTGGTAGGCATCCGTGTGGTTCCCCGGATCGGGGAACGGATTGTAGTACGCGGTGCGGTAGACGACGCGGAAGTGGGTGAGGTTCCACGCCGGCACGGGCGCGAACGACGTCAGGGCCTGGCTGAAGCCAGGGATCCCCGTCTCGTTCGGCTGCCCGAGGTCGGTGGGCGAGTAGCCGACATACGACCGGTAGAACATCGAGTGGTAGAACGCCGGCAGGTACTGGATCGTCGTGGCCTGGACCTGCGCGCTCGGCGGCAGGTCTTGAATCGGGACGGGCGTCGTGCTCGTCGACGTCGTGCCGAGGATCTGGAAGAAATCGACCGGGAGGACCCGTCCGTCCGGGAGCTGGAGCACGCGGTGGTCCGAGAGCTTTACCGGCGCATAGAAGATGCCCGTGTTCTGCACGCCGATCGGAAAGAGGCGGGAATCGACCGCGAAATATCCGATGTCCCACCCCGTCGCGTCTCGGACGGCGTGGTACAGGGAGGCGACCCCATTCGCATCGAGATGTTGCGCGATCAAGGTCGTGAGGAACACGTACACGGCGTTGGAGGCCTGCATGTCCGCGGCCCAGACGCCGTACCGGACGGGATCGTTCTGGACCGTGGAAACGTAGTCGGCGGGATGCAGGAAGACGCTCTCGAACACGCCGACCTGGAGGCCGGCCCCCGCGAGGGCCGCGGTGACCCCGGCCCCGAAGTGAGGACGGTGCAGCCGGAAGTCCCCTTCGAGAAGGCGGATCACCAGGAGGGCGATCGCCGCGGTCTCATTCTGGGCGGTGATGAACTGGCCCGCGATCGCGTACCCATTCTGGAAGTTGTCCGCGACCGTCGGATGGACGCCGCGGTCCACGGCCTCGAACCCGTAGTCCCACCAAGACAGGAACGCCGGCCGTAATTCCGCCGGCCGATCCGTGTCCTGCGTCGCGAACCACTTCCACGCGGCCGGATAGTAGTCCGTGTCCTTGGGAAGGCTGTACCCGAACGCGCCGAAGTAGTACGGGCTGCTGCTCGAGGGGTTGTAGCCGGGGCGCAAGACCGACGGCAGGAGCGAGGCCACCTGGCGATCGTACTGCTCCTTCAGCTCGAACGGGATGGACGCGTCGACGGCCCACCAGACGTTCGGCAGGAGGACGAGGAACACGATGCCGAGGATGGCGAGGACGTGGCGGAGCTTGAGCGACTTGCGGAGGGCGTTCCGCCAGCTCCCGGCCGCGAGCGAACGGTAGGTCCGCCGCATCGTCGCGAAGTCGGCCCGACGGAGGACCTCCGCGACCGCGAATCCGCCGACGACCGCGAAGGCGGGGGAGGCGTTGAAGATGAACCGGGCGGCCGTGATCGCCATGAAGATCGCGACGAACGCCCAGATCACGACGATGTTGTACGCCGGGTCATGGCGGCGCGGGACCTGCCACAACAGGTACGCGATCGCCACGAGGCTGAGCCCGAACGTGAACAGGCCGAAGGCCAGGATCATCTGGGACATCCCCGGGGCCTGGTCCTCCGCGATCGTCGTGACGACCTTCGTCTGGACGAAGTAGCCTGCGCCGGTGAAGAACGCGCTCGTCAGGGCGGGGCTCACGACGACCCCCACCGCGAGGCCGACGGCGCCGGCGATGAGGGTGCTCGGGATGACGAGCGTCCAGGGGTAGTCCCGCGTGACGGTGAAGGCGAGGCCGAGGACGAAGGCGGCGAGGAAGAGGTACGCGGGCACGTCGTACCAGACGCGGATCTGGACCCGGACGAGGTACCATTGGAAGGCGAGGATCAAGGGCGTGGTGAGCGCGATCGTGAACAGGACCCAGGTGCCCATCGTGTCCTCGTTGCGGAACCGTCCGAGGAACAACTCGACCGCGAACCAGACGAGCAGGATCACGGACACGTAGGCCCACCCCTGCCAAGCGAGGGCGATCACCGTGACGGACAGGCCGGCGAAGAACGCGTACAGTACGCTCGTCCGGTTCTCCTTGAAGAACCCCCGGAGGCCCGCGAGGATCGAATCCCGGCGGAACCAGTTCTCCACCCAGCGTCGGCGGTTCAAGGTCCGCAACGAGCGCAGGAAGAAGTAGAAGGTCGAGACGACGAAGAAGAGGGTGAACGCGTCATGGTCCGCGTCGGTCGATTGGCTCCTCTGGAGATGGCCGACGCTGATCGCGAGGAGGAGGGCTCCAATGATCCCGGCCCTTCGGCCGAAGGCCTCCTTCCCGAGGGCGTAGGTCGGGAAGACCGTGAGGGCCCCAAAGAGGCCTGCGCTGAGCAAGAAGACGAAGGAGACGGCCTGCCACGGCGTCGCGAAGAGCGGACCGATCAGCTGGCCGGCGAGCAGCGAGAACCACGGGAAGAGCGGCGGCCGCGGATTCTGGTTGCCGAGCGGATAGGCGAGCATCGGGTCCGCGCCGAGGTCCCGGCCCGATTGGAAGCTATAGCAGAGCGCGCGGTCCCAATAATACGAGTCCGAGCCACCGGAGACTTTTGGGACGTAGATGCTATCGCAGTTGACCGCGGGCGGAGGGAACGCGAGGCCGTAGACGAAGTAGAGGCGAAGGAACAGGGAAAGCCCGAAGATGAGGACCAAGATCGCGGCGGTCCGCCAATGCGCGCGGAACCAGCCTCTGCCGTCATCCAAGAGCCTACAAACCTCCGGGAGGTTGCGCCCATGATGGACCGCCTATTTAGGCATTGTCGGACGTCCGACGGAAGGTCGCGTTTCCCATGGGATTCGATGGGTGGGAGCGAACTTGGAACGCCCGTCGGACGCGCCGCGCGATGGTCTTAAGTCACGCCGTTGCGTTCCGCGGGCGATGAAGCGGGACCTCATGGAGATCCTGTGCTGCCCGGTGTGCAAAGGCGACCTCGAGCTCCGGGTGGACGTCGAGAAGGACGAGATCATCGAGGGCTCGTTGTTTTGCAAGAAATGCAATCATCGATACGAGATCAAGGACGGCATCCCCGACCTGTTGCCGCCGGACTTCAAATGAAATCCGCCTGCGCGGCGACGACGCCCGCGCTGTCGCTCGCCGCCGCGTAGGCCACGAGCGGCTCCGCATTGAGCTTGAAAAATTGCCCTCCCCAAGCGAACTTCGCGAGGACCCGGCGGGCCTCCGCCTCTCGTCCGAAGATGAACAGGGCCGCGGCGATCGCCTCCGCGGAAGAGAGGACGAAAGGCTTCCCATAGTTGACGGGATTCGCGGCGAGGAGGTACGGAAGCGCCCGGCCGGAGGCTTGCGGGACCGCCGGGAACGTGTCTCGCTTCCACGAGACGTCGACGATCGCGAGCCCGCGCCGCTCCGCTCGGACCGCGTCCGCGGGAGAGAGGGCCCGATCGACCTTCGGAGTCAGCAAGAGGGCGCCCGTTGGGATCGCCGTCGGACGCGGGACGAGGGTCAAGAGGCCGAACCGCCGCAGCCGGAGGGACGTGCACTTCTTCGGGTCGCACTGTCCCGCGTGGTAGGCGAGAAGGCGGATGTCCCGCACGGTCGTCACGAGCTCTCCTCCGACGCCATCGGGTCGGAGGGTCGACGGAATCGGGGGCACGGCATATAGGCGTGGTCCTCCGTCGACCGGACGAACTGGGACGCAAAACCTATTCCCGTCCGCGGGCCTTTCTGCAGTGCCACCATGATGATCGAACCGACGCTGATCTGTGATGAATGATGGGCGATCTGAGTGGCCCATCATTCGCATGAATTAATTCGTCCAGTGTCGCCCAGCAAGATTTCCCGAATCTCGCGATGGTCATGGATGCGTTACCTTTTTCGGGCAAGTCACGAATGATTACCTGACCGAGGAGCTTCATGCGTGACGCAGGAAGGCGAGGCACGGGCACGGCGTGGTCCTGGTACCTTGTTGTCAGAACGATACCGGCCGCCGTTTTCGTGCTCGCGTTTTTTCTGTATCTTTTGTGGATTTACCAACCGATCCTGATGTTCCTAGCAGCCGCCGTTATTGTGATTGCCACGGCAGCCATTTTGGTTTTGATTCGTAGGGGCCGGATAGGATAATGGAACCCAAGGCTCATTCCTGTTATGTCCTAGTCGTGGGGAGAGATTAATTTAGGGGCCTCCCAAAGGCCGAATAAAAGTAAATAGGAAATCTGAGTGGCCCCCGCTTTGTCAAACCGTCCACGCGTCGCGGACGGATGTTTTAATAGCGAGACGCCAATGGGAATGGCGGGATGCGCTCATGGTGAGCGGCTTCGACCTCATCGGTCACAATCGGACTTTC
>VBLS01000164.1 GCA_005878635.1 Methanobacteriota archaeon
AAGGAGATCCCGGTGTTCCCCGGCTCCAGCGGGTAGAACCCCTCGCACAGATGGAACGCCATGTTTTCCCGCTTCGGGGCGACCGTGATCCAATGGCCCTGATGGTCACGGATCTCGAACCCGAGTTTCTCTTGGTACCATTTGGCGGATTTCTTTGCATCCGAGACGACCAGTGCGATCGTTGTCAGGCGCATGCCGGGCCGGATTCTGTCGGAACCGATAAAGGCGACGTCATGGAAGGAGGCTTCATGGGGCCCGACGTGCCTGCCCTCGATGGTCCCCCGTCATCTTCCCTGGTGAAGTCCATTGACGGGGACCTACGGAAGCGGGATTCCCGAGGAACCCTTTAGGACGTCCACCGCCATTTCTCTTCGGAGGATGGGTCTCCCATCGTCTTGGACCCCGCGGCGTTCCAATTGGGATTGGAATCCCTCGGCGTGGTAGGATATCTCCTTGGCCTGTTCCTCTATTCGATTGCCGCGGCCGTCATCCTCCCGGTTCCCGTCGAGGTGGCGCTCCTGGCGTATTCGCAGCTCGACACCTCCGTGAAGGCGGTGGCCCTCGGCCTCGGGAAGGCGGTCGGAGCGATCGTGGTCTTCTACGTAGGGTACAAGGTGAATCCCCTGATCGAGCGGTGGATGGGGCGCCATGCAGCCGTGGCACGGGTGCTGGCCGCCATGATGTGGTTCGTCCGCAAGACCGGATGGATCGGTCTCACGGTGCTTCTCGCAATCCCGTTCATGAGCGACACGGCCGTGAATTACTTCTACTCCCTGTTGAACGAGGAGGGCCATGCCGTCGGTCGATGGCACTTCGTCCTCGCCAACCTGATTGGCGGGATCGCCCGAACGTACCTCTTCCTGGCGCTTTTGCCCAGGTGAGCCGTCTCACCTCGGCGCGATCCGTCGCTTGGTCGCGCGGGCGAACGCCTCGAGGAAACCCTGGGTGAGATCGCTCGCCGTGATGATCCCCTCCACCTTGTCGAGGCGCGTGACGACGAGCCAACGCGTCTTCTTGTCCAGCATGACGCGGGCGGCGGCCCGCAGCGTCGTCAGGGGACTGACCGTCGCGACGGGCGACGTCATGATGTCTCGGACGAGGACCTTCCCCGGATTCCGCCCCGTGGATGTGACTTTCCATAGGATGTCGCGATCCGTGACCAGGCCGACGGGCCGACCGTACGCGACCACGACGAGGCCGCCGATCTTCTTCGCCGCCATCCGTTTCGCGGCTTCGAGGACCGTTCGCTCCGGATCGATGACGATGACGTCCCGTGTCATCACGTCGCGGACGAAGACCGTGGCCCCACCTCCGCCAACGGGCGCGGCGAGCGGCCTTCGGCGTCATGAAGGCTTCGTATCCGTCCGAATCCTACGCCGTCGCCGGCGTGGCGATCGGAATCGTCTCGGCCTCTCGAAGCTCCCACGGAAGGCGTTGGCCGAGCCCGTTCAGGCGCATCCGATGCTTGCAGGCCGGGTATCTCGAACAGCCGAGGAAGGCCCAGCCGTTCCGTGCCCGTCGCCGGGTCATGCGGCCTTGGCCACAGGCGTCGCACGGTCCGTAATCCTTCTCGAGGAACGTCGCGTCCTTCAGCCAACGGCTCAAGGACTCCCGATGCGACCGTAATTCCGCGACGACTCCATGGAGGGCGAGCCTCGATTCGCCCACGACCTCCTCGAGGGTCGCTTGGCCCTCCGCGATCGCGGTCATCCGGTCCTCCAGATGACGGGTCATCTCCGGACTCGCGAGGTCCGGCCCGTAGATCGCGAGGGCGTCGACGAGGGCCCGTCCTGCGGCCGTCGTCCGCATCGATCGGCCGCTCACGAATTGTCGACGGAACAGGAGGTCGAGGATCTCATGGCGGGTGGACTTCGTGCCGAGTTCGAGCCGTTGCATCGCGAGCAGGAGGGAGCCCTGCGAGTGGAGGGGCGGTGGCTTGGTCCGCTCTTCGACGATGCGCAGCTCCTGGATCGGCACGACGTCGCCTTCCGAAAGAGGAGGAAGGGCTTTCAGAGGATCGTGTTCCGGCAGGATTTCCCTCCATCCCGGATCGATCTGGGCGCGCCCGGTGGCCGCGAACGCGGAGTCGCCGACGACGAGCCGCACGTCCGTGACCGCGGTCACGCTCGGAGGCGAGAAGGTCGCGAGGAATCGCCGGGCGATTAGGTCGTACATCCGCGAACGGACGCTGTCCCGCCGTTTCGCCGGCGCGGCGGTCGGATAGATGGGCGGATGGTCCGTCGTCTGGACGGGCCCGCGACTCGCTTCGAGGATGGGCTGCGCCAGGAGCCGGTCGGCGTAGGCGCCATAGGGAGAGTCGTGCAGACGCCGCAGGAGGTCGTGGACTGGGAGCGATGGAGGGTAGACCGTGTTGTCCGTCCGCGGGTAACTGATTTCCCCGTGGACGTAGAGGTCCTGGGCCGCGGCCATCGCACGGGCCGCGCTGATTCCCTCGCGGGAGGCCTTCGCGAGGAGCGAGGTCGTGTTGAAGGGCGCCGGAGGCGGTTCCCGGTGTTGGCTCAATTCAATGTGGGCGACGGTCGCCGATTCCCCTCCCAGTCCCGCGAGCGCCACGACGGCCTGGGCCCCTTCCCGATCCCAGAAAGGACCGCCGACCGCGGTGGCCTCGAGGGCCGGAGACACGGACTTGAGGACGACATTCCAAAAGGTACGCGGCACGAAATCCTCCCGCTCCCGCTCGCGGTCCGCGACGATCCGCAACGTGGGAGTCTGCACTCGACCGGCGGAGAGGACTTGGCGATCCGAGGCACATTCGACCGTCAGGAATCGAGTGAGGACCGCGCCCCAGGCGAGGTCGATGCGCTGCCGCGCGGCGGCGGCCTCCGCAAGGGCCCAATCTGGTTCGGTGAGGTTCTCGAAGGATCGGCGAACCTCGGATGGCGACATCGCGCTGAATCGGGCCCGCTTCGCGGGCAGTTCCGTCCGCCGGCTCCGAAGGGTCTCCAATGCCTCCACGCCGATGAGTTCCCCTTCCCGATCGTAGTCCGTCGCGAGGATCACTTCGTCCGTCGCGTCGGCAAGGAGCCGCAACATGTTATGCAACGCCGGGGGCGACTCGTGGCGGACCGGTTCCAGGTCGATCAGATAATCCAGGTCAGTCGATTTCCAATCCTGGACGTCCGCCGGGTAGTCGATCTCCACGACATGCCCGCGGAGCGGGAAAAGGGTGTACTCGTCCCCCTGTCTTGAGAATTGGAAATAGGTAATGCCGTCTGCCCGGACCCTCGCCGTCTTCCCTTCCGAAAGGATTTGCGCCAAGCGTCGGGCAGCGCTGAACTTTTCCGCGAGGACGAGCCGCCGCACTCGAGGTCCATTCGTCAATGTGATACTTAATAATGTTGATGTGACACCACGACTTTTCGTGCACCAAATGGATGGGGGCTTTTCGCTCGAATTTTTTCCCTCCATCGGTCTGCGCGGTGTCGCGATGGATCGTGCGATTTATGCGAATCAAGGTGGTGCGCGACGAACACGGTTGAAACTCATCGTTCATGTGCTTGCGGGGCTGCGAGGGACGGTCGAAGGGAGGCGTCGGAATGAGTCGCTCCTCGGGAATATGGGTCCTTGCTTTCGTTTGCCTTGTACTCGTGCTTGCCTCGTCGATGATGAACGTGACGGATCCGGCACCGGTCGCATCCAATCCAACGGCCGCTCCGTGGTCGGTCCTCGGTGACTCGACCTTCACTTTCGCCTACGGGGGGGATATGGGCGCCAATGGCTCGCATGCCCCCACCGCGCTGGCGCGGCTCCGGGCCGATTTGGCCAATCTGAGCTTCTTCTTGGCCGTGGGGGATCTCAGCTACAGCACCCAGGCTGGGAGCGAACCGAGTTGGTGCAAATTCGTGAATTGGAGTTTGAAGAAACCCGCACAGTTTCCGTTCGAACTCCTATCGGGGAATCACGAGAGTAGCGGAGCCGTCCTCATTGACAATTTCGTGAAGTGCGAACCGAATCATGTCCCCGGCATCGTCGGCGGGTACGGAAAGGAGTACTACTTCGACTATCCAAAAAGCTCCCCCATCGCTCGATTCATCCTGATCTCGCCCGCCCTGAGCTTCACCTACGGAGGTTCGTACAACTACAACTCAAATACGACGCACCAACGGTGGCTGGTCCATGCCATCGATTCGGCCAGAGGGGCGGGGATCAAATGGATCGTCGTCGCGATGCACAAGGTGTGCATCTCCGTGGGGGTGATGACGTGCGAAATCGGCCAGGGGCTGATGGATCTCCTGATTCAGAAGCGGGTCGACCTGGTGATCCAAGGGCATGACCACGACTATCAACGGACGAAGCAGTTGTCGTGCGCCAAGGCCGGCGTCGGCCGGCCGGAATGCGTGGCGGACGCCAACAGCCCGTTCGTCAAGGGGGCCGGCACCGTGTTCACGATCTGCGGTACGATGGGCCAATCCCTCAGCGGGGTTCACATGACGACGGACAGCGAGCGGGTGTACTTTGCGACCGCGATGGGTGGCAACACCTCGGGCTATGGGTACGGGTTCTGTCGAGTGACCCTAACGAATACGACCCTCTCGATGTCGACGAGGTTCAGCGGTTCCTATCAGGACCAATTCAAAATCGGAAGCTGACGCGTCCGCGCGGACCGCTACGGACCCAGGAGATCGAGGGGGTCGTCCGATCGGAGACGGGGCAGCCGGGCTCGGCCGAGCGCCAACCGCAGGCGCTCGTCGACCAACGCCGCGACCCGCGCATCTTCGAACGGGATGAAGGGTCGTATCCCCAGCTCCCTCGCAATCGCGTCCGATTCCCTCGGATAGCGACTCACGAGATGGGAGAGCGCGATGGATTCCGCCATGCCGACTGCGCGCGTGGACAAGATGCGTTCGAGGGCCAGGAGATCCCCCGCGTACGTCGCGTCAGGCTCCACCGTCCGGCCTAAGAGGGCCTTCCGGACGAACGCGGTCTGCGGTATTTGGGAATCCATTCGCTTCACCGGTGTCTCGCGCGGACAATCCCGGAGCACTAAAGCTTTTGCCGTTGATTATCACGTCACTTGCCGAAGGTCTCGTCACCTGTCGAAATTCAGGGGTCGGAGCAGTCCCGCGTGTAGCCACATCGGCGGCAGATGATCTTGCATCGGACTTCGAATGCCGGTGCCCCGCACACGTCGCAGCAGAGGTCGGCCTCTCCATCAACCGGAGGTTGCGGCGCCGCCTGGGCCCGTTCCATTCCACGGGCCCATAGGACGGTCGAAGCGAAAAGGTCACCTTCTAGACCGGAGCCACTCGAAGGTCCCCAAGGACCACCATGGCCGCGTTCCGGCCGGGCGCTCCCGTGACGCCCCCTCCGGGATGCGCGCTGCTCCCGCAGAGGTACAATCCGGGCACCGGGGTCCGGTACGACGACCAACCGGGGAGTGGCCGGAGGGAGAGGAGTTGGTCCGGGGTCATGTCGATCTGATAGATGCATCCGCCGGGCAAACCCCATTCCCGTTCCATGTCGAGGGGAGAGAGGACCTCCCGCCGCTCGACCGTATGTCGGAGATTCGGAGCGAACGCGGCGAGGGTCTCGAGGATTGTGTCGCCAACTTCTTCCTTCCGATCGTCCCAGGACCCGGTCCGCAACCGGTACGGCGAGTATTGCGAGTACACCGACAGCGTCGTCTTGCCCGGCGGCGCCAAACTGGGATCCGTTACCGAATGGAGGACGCAGTCCAGGAACGGCTCCCGCGAGGGCTCGCCCCATTTCGCGTCGTCCCAGGCCTTCTCCAGGTACTCGATGGACGGACAGACGTCGATATATCCGCGATGATGCGGCTGGACCGTCTTCCCCGGCCGGCACGTGAAGTCCGGGAGCTCCGAGAGGATGCAGTTCACTTTCGTGACGACCCCGGTCGCCTTGATCCGACGGACGCGGGCAAGGAAGTCCGGATCCACGCCATCCGGTTCGACGAGGCGTTCGAAGGTGGTCTTCACGTCCACGTTCGCGAGGACGTTTCGCGCCTCCATCGAACGGCCATCGGCGAGTTCCACACCGGCCGCCCGGCGCCTCCGCGTGACGATGCGACGGACCTCCGCCGACGTGAGGATTGTCGCGCCGTAGTGAGATGCCGCCTTCGCGAGGGCCTGCGAGATGCCGCCCATCCCACCTCGGGCGTACCCGAACGTCTGCTTCACCCCGTTGATCTCGTGGAGCAGCATGTGGCCGAGCATGAGCGCCGTGCCCGGCGTCCGGGGACCGGCCGGCAGCCCGATCGTCGTGGCGGTCGCGAGCATCGCCTTCACCTCCGTGGACTCGAAGAATTCGTCGAGCAGGTCCGCGGCGCTCGAAAGGAGGACGCGTCGGGCCAGGTCCTCGGCCTCAGCCCCGCGGAACAGGGCCATCAGGTCGGACAGCGCGGGCGGTGCCTCGAGGACCATCGCCTCGATGAGTTCCATGACGTCCGTCCAGAACGCGACGTACTTCGGATAGGCGTCCGCGTCGCGCTTCGAGAACCGCGCCAGCTCCCGATGGTTGCGGTCCGCGTCGTTCCAGAGGAGGATCGAATCCCCGTTGGGGAAGGGCAGGAAGAACTGCGGGTCGAACGGATGGACTTCGTACCCGAAACGCGGGAGATCGAGGTCGCGGATGACCTCGGGCCGCAGGAGTCCCGCGGAGTAGGCGAGTCGGGAGAATCGGACCCCGGGGAACACCTCTTCGGTGACGGACGCACCGCCGACGATCCGTCGACGTTCGAGGACGAGCACCTTGAGCCCGGCCTTCGCGAGATAGGCCGCGGCGACGAGCCCGTTGTGGCCGCCTCCGACGACGATGGCGTCCCAGACCTCGGGCACGTTCGCGGGAGCGTCTGCGAGGTATCTAGCGTTGGCGTCGACGAGCCAGCACCGCGAGACTTTAAACCGCGCCGTCCTTCCTCACGGGATGGCTCGGACCTCGACCCGTCGTCGGGCCTCGCGGGACCGTGGGATCCTCGAGCGCCTCGACGAAGGGCCGGTGCTCGGCGACGGAGGATACCTCCTCGAGCTGGAGAAACGCGGGTACGTGCAGGCCGGCCCCTTCACCCCGGAAGTCGTCCTCGAGCATCCCGCGGCGGTGAAGGAGCTCCATCAGGAGTTCCTCGACGCCGGCGCCGAGGTCTTGCAGTCCGTCGCCTTCTACGCGAGCAAGGAGAAGCTGGCGACGACCGGGTTCGCGGACCGCGTGGGGGAGATCAACCGCGCCGCAGTGCGTCTCGCGCGGGAGGTCGCGGGGTCCCGGGCCCTCGTCGCGGCGAACCTCAGCCTCACCTGGATGTACGACCCCAAGGACCAAGCTTCGACCGACAAGGTCCGCGGTCTGTTCGACGAGCAGCTGGCCGCCCAGCTACGGGAGTCGCCGGACTTCGTGATCGCGGAGACCTTCTCTTGGCTCGCCGAGGCCTTGCTCGCGGCCGAACGGATCGAGAAGACGGGCCTTCCGTCGATGGTGACGATGTCCTTCGACAAGAACCCGGTGTCCTACGATGGCCATTCTCCGTCGGAATGCGCCCGGGCTCTCCACGATGCGGGCGTAGACATCGTCGGGGTGAACTGTCTGCGGAACCCGATGCTGCTCCTGCCGATCGCCGCGGAGATGCGGAAGGCGGTCACCGGATTCGTCGCATGCCAACCGACCGCGTACCGCACCCCTCCGGAGATTCCCGACTTCACGGCAATGAAGGAATTCCCGTACGAGACGGAGACGTTGGTCCTGTCCCGCCGCGCCATGGGCGCCTACGCGGCCGAGGCGAAGGCCCTGGGGATCAACTACATCGGATCCTGCTGTGGCTCCGTCCCGATCCATGTGCGAGAGATGGCGCGGGCCTTGGGGAAGGCGCCGAAGGACCGTTCCTGGCGGGTGGACTACAGCAAACCCATGTCGGCTTACGAGTTCTATCACCATCCGCCTCCCTGATCGGAACCACATAACGCAGGGGACCGAGTCGACGTGTAGCTCTACTTAGAGGTATGAAGCTCGGATGGCTGTCCCGCTGACAAGGCGGAACTTCAGCGGAACGGATTCCCGCAGAAGAAGCAGAACATGTTGTCCGCGTTGACCATCGTCCCGCAATTCGGGCAGCGCTTTTTGGCCATCGTGGTGGCCGGCATCGGAGTGGCCGGCGCGGTCGGGGTCGACGTCGGCGTGGTAGGCCGGATGAACTCGATCGGCGGGCTTTCCGCGCGCGGGTGGACGGGCGTCGCGGTGGGCGGGGGATGCGGCAGGGGAGGCGGCTGGGACGCCCCCGGAGTTTGGACGTAGTAGTTCGGATAGACGGTCTGGGCCCGGAAGCCTGCGCGGCGTGCCCTCGCGGCCCGGCGCTGCGGGATGAAGGCGACGACCGCGGCTAAGGCGAGGATGAAGAGCGCGAGATACAGCAGGTTGGACGCCAAGAGCTGGTACAGGACGAACAGGAAGTCGGGCAGGTTCGAGGCGGCGACCGGGTATTCCCGGGACTCATAGTGCGTCCCGTTCACGGTCGCGACGACCTTGAAGTACAGCGTGTCGGAACCCGACGGGAGCGTCAAGCCGCCGGCGGTGTACGACTCGTGCGTCTGGCCCGTCTGGGCCGGCGTCGCGTTTCCGAGCTGACCGGAGGAGGTCCCCCAGATCACGTGCGTGTCCGTGACGGCCGTGCCCGTGGGTCCGAGGATCGACCACGTGACGCTGAAGGTCGAGCTCCGCGAGACGCTCGTCGGGTACGCGTTCACCGAGATGAAGGGCTGGCTCAACGCGTTGATCGCGTTCCAGGCGTTCACGACGCCCCAGCCGTAGTCCGTGTTGTACGACGCACCGCCGCCCGGTTGAACGGCCGTGCTGTTCAAGATGTTCCACAGCTCGACGTTCGTGAGGTTCGGATCGACGGAGAGAAGGAGGGCCGCCGCCGCGGTGACGAAGGGCGCCGCGAACGACGTCCCCCGGAGGTAGTGGACCTGGTTGTTCCCGCTGAGGGTGAGGATCCGGTCCCCGGGCGCGGCGAGGTCGAGACCGGAACCGTAGTTGGAGAAGGCGGCCTTCTGTCCGGTCTCGTCAATCGCGGCGACGGAGACGACGTTCGGGAGGCGGGCCGGATAATCGATCGTCGGCGTGCCGGCGTTGCCCGCCGCCGCGACGACCAAAGCGCCCCGCGACCAGGCGTAGTCGACGGCGAGCTGGATGTCCGTCGGCCCGCCGAACGTCTCGTTCGTGCCGAGGGAGAGGTTGATCACCTTGGCCCCGTGTTGGGCCGCCCAGCGGATCGCCTGGGACGTGTTCAGGGAGGATCCTTGGCCATTCAGCCCGAGGGCCCGCAGCGCCATGATATGCACCTGTGCGGTGCCCGCGATGTCCTGCCCGTTGTCGATGAGGGCCGCGATGACCCCGGAGACGCCGGTGCCATGGTAGATCCCTTGCGGATCGTTATCCATCGGATTCGTGTCGCCGTCGATGAAGTCGTACCCGTGGCTGCCATCGATCAGGTTCGTCCACATGTTCGCCTGCAGGTCGCGATGCGTCCACCAGACGCCCGTGTCGACGACCGCGACGACGACCGATGGAGCGCCCAAGGTCACGTCCCAAGCGTTGGGTGCACCGATCTTGCCTAATCCCCACTGGTCCACGTAGTACGGATCGTTCGGCCGGAAATCGGCGTGGACGGGAAAGTTGGTCGTGACGGGGGCCGCGCGCGCGACGGGACCCGAGGAACCCGCGAGGAACGTGCCCGCGAAGGCGAAGACCACCAGGAGCGCGGCGAACCGGCGCAAGGAGTGACGAACCGAGCGTGCAACGAACAACGGAGAGGGCCTCCGCGCTTCGAGGGGACGGGCTCTTATCACGCGGACCCCCTCATAAACCTCTGCCCCTGAATTTCGGCGGCTAACACAGCCGCGACAATTGGACGGTTGTCAAAGGCGTTTCGCGAGGTCCGTGAATTTCGAACTCGCTCCGCCTTTGATTGGCGCACCGTGTCCGAAGATCGCGTTGTCGAAGTGGAACTTTGCCAGCTTCTTGATCGACTCGCGGTGCTGCTTCGGATCGACGTTGTACCGGTCGTCCATCGGCCCGAGGCCCGATTCGTTCCTCGCGGCGTCGCCGGCGATGAGGACGGACCGCGAGGGGTCGAGGAGGGAGATGCTCCCCCGCGTGTGGCCCGGGGTGAAGATGACCTCCAATCCGTCGATCTTCTGGCCATCGTCGAGGAGGAGATCCACGGGGGTTCCCGGGTGGTGTTGCGGTCCGGACGGTCCGTCGTACACGCGTTTGCGCGCGATGAAGTCCGCTTCGATCTTGTGCGCGGCGACTTTCGCGGGAGAGCCGTGTTTGATCGCCGCGAGTCCGCCGACGTGGTCCGGATGGGTGTGCGTGATGAAGATCGTGGAGAGATCCTTCGGCTTCACCCGGATATTCGACAGGTAGTCCAGGACCTTCCCCGCGTCGGCATCCGCGGAGGTGTCGACGAGGACGAGTCGGTCATCCACGAGGAGCGTCGTGGTCGCATAGGTCTCGATGACGTGCACGCCTTTGAGCCATTCCATTCATCCCACCTCTCCTTCCGGACGACCATTCTTCCCCATAGTCCTTTCGAGTTTGGACGGCGGGGTCGCGGGGGCCCGTGCCACCGCCCGATGCGTGTGCGACGGATGTTCAAAGCGAGTATGGCTTACGCCGTGTCTAAACCCTCTCCACCGTCCTTCTGGGGCGCATCCGGTGCGGGCCGAGTCGTAGGAGTTCTTATGGGAATCGCGCGTTGCGGGCCGCGGTGAAATCGTGGTCCTGAGCGATGTGCTGGCGCGCGTCGAGGCCGACTCGGACAAGGCCCTTGAAGTCCTCAAGGAGTACTGCCGCTTCCCGACGATCTCCGCGCACAAGAAGGCGCAGCCGGAGACCGCCGCGTTCGTCCGACGGCTCTTGGCGGAGAACGGATTCGAGGCCCGAGAATACCCGACGGAAGGCGGCCCGAACGTGGTCTTCGGCCAGATGATCGTCGACGAGCGGAAGCCCACGCTCCTGATGTACCAACACTACGACGTCCAACCCGTCGATCCGCTCAACGAATGGAAGCGCGATCCGTTCGATCCGACGATGGCGGACGGCAAGTTCTGGGGCCGCGGGTGCGGGGACACGAAAGGGAATCTGATCATGCAGCTCCTCGCCGTGCAGGCCTGGCAACGGGTCGAAGGCCGCCCGCCGATCAACCTGAAGTTCGTCGTCGAAGGCGAGGAGGAAGTTGGCAGTCCCCACTTCGCATCCTTCGTCCACGCGAACAAGGAGATCCTGAAGGCGGACGGCGCGACGATCGAGGGAGGCGACCATCTCCACGAAGGCACGCCCAAGATCGAACTCGGATGCAAGGGCATCCTCTACGTCGAGATGGTGAGCCGGACCGCGTCCGTCGACCAGCATTCCTCCTACGCCGCGATCGCGCCGAACCCCGGATGGCGCCTGATCCACTTCCTGACGACCCTCCGGGACGCGAACGGCCGGATCAAGATCCCCGGGTGGTATGAGGACGCGCGCCGGCCGACCGCGCGCGAGCTGCGGTACCTGAGGGCGAGCGCCTTCTCCGCGGACGCGCTGAAGGGATTTTGGGGCGTCAAACAGTTCATCGGAGGGGAGAACAATTTCGAGCTGCTGCGGAGGCTCATCTACTCCCCGACGTGCACGATCTGCGGGTTCGTAAGCGGGTACATCGAAGAGGGAACGAAGACCGTGAACCCCGCGGTCGCCAAGGCGAAGATCGATTTCCGTCTGGTGCCGAACATGAAGAAGGAGAAGCAGCTCGCGAAGCTGCGGGACCATCTGAAGTCGAAAGGGTTCGAGGACATCGAGCTGCGGCCGGCGCCGGAGAACCTCGAGGCGGCGGCGATCTCCCTCGCCGCGCGGGTCGTGAAGGCGGCGATCAAGGGTTCCGTGGACGCCTACGGCCGCGAGCCGGAGGTCTGGCCGTGGTCCGCGGGCGCCTCGGCCCACGGGTTCTTCAACGAGGTCGTCGGCGTCCCCTCGATTTCGGGCCCAGGCGTGTCCTACGACGGCTCGAACTACCACGCCCCGAACGAGAACATCCGCCTCACGGACTTCATCGGCGGCTCGAAGCACATGGCCGCGATGTTCGCTCGGATGTGACCTCCGCCCATATCGTGCCGGAGCGTGTCCTGCCCGGTCATACCTCTACTTAGAGGTATAGGCGCTTCCGAGCGTCCCCTGCACCTCGCGGCGGGCTGTCCCGGCCAACCCTTTTATTCGCGGAGCGCGCCTTCTCGTCCCGGGTGTGAGGCATGGCGGGAGAGGAACTTATCCTTGCGGCGGTACTGATCGTCATCCTGGTGCTCGTGATCTTGCGGGCCGCGGTCAAAGTGGTCCGGGAATACGAGCGGCTCGTGATCTTCCGACTCGGTCGCCTCTTGAGTCAGCCCAAGGGGCCCGGCCTGACGATCATCATCCCGATCTTCGACCGTCGGGTCCTGATCGACCTGCGGGTCGTCGCCTTCGACGTGCCCCGCCAACGGGTCGTGAGCCGGGACAACGTGTCCGTCGAGGTCGACGCGGTGGTCTACTACCGCGTGTACGATCCGCTCAAGGCCGTCACCGAGGTCCAGAACTACGTCCAGGCGACGAATCTGCTCGCCCAGACGACCCTCCGGGACGTCCTCGGCCAGGTCGAGCTCGACGAGCTCCTCTCGAAGCGCGAGGACCTGAGCAAGCGGATCCAGGTCCTCCTCGACAACGCGACGGAGCCGTGGGGCATCAAGGTCTCCGCGGTCACGCTCCGGGACGTGTCGCTCCCCGACACGATGGTTCGGGCGATCGCCAAGCAGGCGGAGGCGGAACGGGAGCGCCGGTCGCGGGTGATCATGGCGGAGGGCGAGTTCCAGGCCGCCGAGAAGATGCGCGAGGCCGCCATGCTCTACGGTTCCGCGCCGTCCGCGATGCGATTGCGCGAGCTGCAGACCCTCACGGAGATCGCGAGGGAAAAGAACATGATCGTCGTCACAAACACGACGGCGGCGGGAGACATCACCGGAGAAGTCGCGTCCCTGACCGCGGCGATGACTCGAAAAGGGGACAAGAAGGAGTGACACTGGGCCCGGGGAGAGCGGCACGGGCGGTCCTACTGATCGTCCTCTTGACCACACTCGTGGTCGCGGCGATGCCGGCGACTCGGGCGCAAGGCCCTCGGGTGCTCCTCGCGGACGTGACGGGCGCAATCGATCGCTCGACCGTCGAATACATTAGCGAGGCGATCGACGACGCACGCACGGGAGGGTACGACGCACTGATCCTGCGGTTCGACACCCCCGGCGGCGAACTCCAAGCGACGGAGGACATCGCCAAACTCATGGACAACGCGATGACCGTCCCAATCCTCGGATGGGTCGGGCCGACGGGCGCCCACGCGTTCAGCGCGGGGACGATCCTCTTCGAGTCGACGGATCTCGCGGCGATGGCGGTCGGCACGACGATCGGGTCCGTCCAACCGGTCACCGTCGGACCCACCGGTGTCGAACCGGTCACGGACGCCAAGATTGTGAACGCGGTGGTGGGCATCCTAGAGGGCCAGATGGCCCTTCACGGTCGGGACAACAACGTGACCATCGACGGCCGAGACATGAAGCTCGCGGACTGGTTCGTGCGCGAAAACCTGAATCTCAACCCCGCCGACGCCCAGCGATACTTCGCGTCGAACTTCACCGCGAACTCTGTGGACAATTTCCTAGCCCAGGCGGACGGCATCACGACGATCTACAAGGGCATCCAACTTCATGTGGCGGGCGCCGAAGTCGTGCCGTTCAGCGCCTCATCGCGGGTCCGCCTTCTCGAGATACTCTCCGACCCCCTCGTCTCTTCCCTTCTCCTCATCCTGGGCATTTACCTCGTCATCTTCGGCATCTCGGCGCCGGGGCACGGAGCCGAGATCGCCGGGATCATCATTCTCCTCCTCGCCATCGTCGGCCTCGGGTTCAACGTCGATCCAATTGCGCTCCTCTTGTTTATCGTCGGAGTGATCCTCATTATCTTGGAGATCAAGACTCCCGGCTTCGGAGTCTTCGGCATCGGAGGCATCGTCGCGATTGTGCTCGCCGCGCTTTTCCTGGCGCCGCTCCGACCCCCGCGATTCGCGGTCACGCCGGAATACCAGATTCTCTTCCTCGCCTCGTTCCTGACGCCGACCGCGTTCTTTGGAGGATTCCTGCTTTTCGCGATGTACAAGGTCCAGCAGGTACGACACCGCAATCCGATCGTAGGTTTGACGATCGGTCAGCCTGCGACGATCGTCGATGGGCTGTCGCCGGGACAAAAAGGTTATGTCCTGTTCCGGGGCGAGCTGTGGCAAGCCGTCTCGGACGAAGCGCTTCCTCGCGATGCGAAGGCATACATTTCCGGCGTTGACGGCCTTGTTCTCCATGTATCGTCCCATCCACCTCCGGCTCCGAAGGAGGATCGTTCGATCAAGTCCCGACTGACATTCCTCTTGCGTCGCAAGGCCGCCTAGTCCTTCAGCCGCAAACGCTTAAGGCCCCAAGGAGGTTCGCCGAGCCGATGGAACAGGACGTCACCCTATGCAAGGTCGAGGAGGTCCCCGATGGAGCTCTGAGGCACTTCGAGATCATGGGGTACGACGTCATGGTCGTACGCCTCGGGGACCGTTTCTATTGCGTGGACGAGGCGTGCACCTACAAGTGGGCGATGCTGACGGACGGCCATGTGGACCGGGAGCGGGTCGCGGTTGTCTGCAAGGACTGCAATGGCGCGTGGGATCTTCAGACCGGGCAACCGAAGGATGCACCCGCGAAGTTCCCGCTGAACGTGTATCGGATCGAAGTGGTCGGCGACGAGGTGATCGTCACCTTTACGTACTGAAGCTGAGAGACCTGAGAAAAGGCTTATGAGCGAGGGCCCCCTCGCGACTTGTGTCCTCAGCGTTCGGACGAACCGAGTCGGCCGTCTCGCACGTCGACCGAGTTTCTCCCACCGAGCCTTGAGGCGGTGCGTCGATGGTCGAAGATTTCAAGAACCAGCAGTTCACGCGCATGTGGAACGAAGAGAGCAAGTCGAAGCGAGAGAAGTTTCGCAACCTCATGAAGTCGAAGCTCGACCTGTTGCACGTCGAAGTCACGGAAGAAAACGCCCGCGCCTTCTACAATGGTCGGCTCGAGTCCCGGCAGCCCGAGCGAATCTATCAGATGCCCGAACGGTCGGACGACCGCCGACCACCGCGACGGCGCTGAATCAAGTCAGGGGCTCCAGAGCACGTTCGCTCGACTGCAAAGAAAAATGGGAAAAATCCTGGCCCGAAGGCCAGGTCGTTGAATCTGGTCTAGAAACGCCGTCGGCCGCGGTCCCGTCGGTCGCGATCGCGACCGCCGCTGCCGCCGCCACCACGGCCGCCGCCGAAGGTTCCGAACTCGAATTGTCGGTCCCCTCCGCCGCTGCCGCTGCGCCGCTCGCCGCTGTAGCCGCCGCTTCGATAGCGGGGCTCGCGCTCGTACTCGACCGCGCTGACGTCGAGGGCGGTGTTCACCGTCTCGATCGTCTGGTCCGACTTCGTCATCGAGCCGTATTTGCCGACGTTCAGCCGGATGTGGCCGCGCACGAGGGTCACGTAGCCGTTGTCGACTAGGACCGTCTCATCCTTCTGGACCTGACCGATCTGGTCGTTCCACAGGGTGAGAAGGACCGTTGCGGTCTCGTCCCCAACCGTCGCCTCGACGAGCTTTCTCGCTTCGCCGAACTTCGACGTGATCTCTCGTTCTTCGCTCAACCCGACGACCTTCACCAAGACATTTACCTGCTTGGAGGCGGGGGTCAGGTCTTTCACTTTCGTCATTGTCTTTTCGTCCATGCTTTCACTTCTGCCGACACAAGCCGCCGAGTCGCAAAGGGTCGGGAAAAACCGCCACCAGGCGAATTCAGACGATGTGGGCTGGCCCTCCTGACGAACCGCTGCTATAAAAACATTCGGAAGCGGAGGATGAACGATTCCGCTCGGTCTCCACTTTCCTGGAGAACTCGCCTCGGGCGGCATCAACTATTTAGCGCGACCTCCCGATTCCAACGACGCATGCTCGTCGACGCCTTCGGGCGCGGGGTCACCGACATCCGAGTCAGCGTGACGAAGCGGTGCAATTTCGGATGCATCTATTGTCACGACGAAGGGCTCGGCCCGGTGCTGAAGCCTCGAATGCCGCATGAAGACGAGATGTCCGTCGAGGAAATCCAACGACTCCTGCGGATCGCGAGGGAGTTCGAGATTCGATCCGTGAAGTTCACCGGCGGCGAGCCGCTCATTCGATTGGACATGGAGGACATCATCGATCGCGCGGTGCGGCAGATCCCCGACGTATCGATGACAACGAACGGATCGATGCTGGGGAAGCGGGCGGAGGGCCTGCGGTCCGCGGGCCTGAAGCGCGTCAACGTGTCGATCGATTCCCTCGACCCCGCGGCGTTTCAGGAGATTCGAAAGGGGCCACTCGCCCCGGTCCTCCGCGGGATCGAGGAGGCCTTGCGCGTCGGGCTCAAACCGGTGAAGCTGAACATGGTCGTGTTCAAGCAGACGGTGCAACACATCCCCGAGATGATCGACTTCATCTCGGACGGCGACGGACTCAAGCTCCAGCTCATTCAGTTCATGCCCGAGCTCGTGGGCCAGCAGGACTGGATGGTCGACATCGACTCGTTGAAGAAATGGCTGGAGGCGCGGGCCGACAAGGTCCTCATCCGGGAGATGCACCACCGGCGGATCTACCTCTTCAACGGGGCCGAGGTCGAAGTCGTCGATCCGGTGTACAACGCGGAGTTCTGCATGAACTGCCACCGGATTCGCGTGACGCACGCGGGCGAGCTCAAGGGGTGCCTGAACCGGAACGACGATCTCATTCCGACCCGCGGCCTCGACGACGAGGGCGTCCGAGACGCGTTCCGTCGGGTCGTCGCGAATCGGGTGCCGTTCTACGGCGCCTATGTGAAGGAGTACCCGCGGCGGGACCCGAGCCACGCGGTCCCCCTCGAGTTCCCGGCCGCCTGAAACGGGCCCCCCTTCTCCCGGTGACGGCGGTTCCGCGAACCCTCATATATCGCTCTGCGCTCCGCGCCCCGTGGTCGGCGCGACGCGCACGGTGGAGGACGTCCTCCGCGGCGGGGGATTCACCTCGTTTCATCGACGCGTCGTCCTCATCACGGGATTCGCGTGGACCTTCGTGGCCTTCGAAATCATCCTCATCAGCCTGGTGCTCCCCGTCATCGGGTCCGAGTTCGGGATCTTCGATCTCGGGACCTTCACCCCGCGGGATCCCTTCGCCTACGGCGCCGTCGCGGCGGCGACCCTCGTGGGGTCCTTGATCGGCAGCCTGACGTTGGGCCGTCTCTCGGATGCCCGCGGCCGACGGTTCCTGTTCCAGGCGAGCGTCCTGAGCTATTCCGCTTTCACGGCCCTGACGGCCCTCTCCTTCAACGTCCCCAGCCTGTTCCTCCTGCGGATGCTTGCGGGCGTCGGCCTCGGTGGCCTCCTTGTCATCGATCCGGCGATCTTGTCGGAATACCTGCCTCCGCAGCACCGCGGGCGATACATGGTCCTCCTCGATTTCTTCTGGCCCGCGGGGTTCCTCGTCGCGATCGCATTCTGGTACGTGTTCGTGATCCAGCTCGGCGGTGCCTGGCGCCTCCTGTTCGTTGCGGCCGCGTTTCCCGCGTTCATCGCGTTCCTCTTTCGGCGGACGATCCCGGAGAGCCCGTTCTACTTGGCCCGGCAGGGCCGCCTCCAGGAGGCCTCGAGCGTCTTGCGGACCGTGGCCCGGACGGAAGTGTCGAGCGCGGAGCTCGCCGCGGAGCCTGCGATCCCGCGGGCCCCCATGTCCGCGCTGTTCCGGGGCGACCTGCTGCGCCGCGCGATCGTGACGATCGGCGTGTGGATCGCGTTGAACTTCAGCTATTACGGGCTCTTCCTCTGGCTTCCGCCGGCGCTCGCGGGGTTCGGGATCGTGAATTTCGGGAACCCCAACACGCTGGCGCTGTTCTTGGTCTTCTCCGCCCTCGCGCAGTTCCCGGGCTATGCGGCCTCGTTCCTCCTCGTCGATCGCTGGGGCCGGAAGCGGACCCTCGCGCTCTTCTTGATCCTCGGAGGCCTCAGTGGCTACGTCTTCGCGACGGCGCGAGATTTCTGGACGCTCGTCGTCGGCCTCTTCTTCGTCAGCTTCTTCAATCTCGGGGCCTGGGGCGCCGTGTACCCTTACACTTCCCGACGCAATACCGCGCGACCGGGTTCGGCTTGGCGGAAGGAGTCGGCAAGGTGACCGCGGTCCTCGCGCCACTCGTCTTCGCGGGACTGTATGCGACGACCGGAGGTGTGCTGTGGCCGCTCACGAGCGTCGCAGTCCTCATGTTGGCGGGCGGCTTGATCGCCGCGGCCTTCGGTCCGGAGACGAAAGGCGCGTCGTTCACCTAGTCGTCCCTCCGATGGAAAGCCTATAACCCCGATGTCCCGTTCCCTCCGTGGACAGGCCTCCGAACGGGGTCGTCCTCGAAGTCGAATCGGATGGCGAAGCGTTCTCCCTCCCGACGAATCCGGGGCCCGAAGATCGTCACCGTGCCGCCCGGGCCGAAGTCGAAGGCCGCGGCCGCCCGGAAATCGAAGTTCGTGACCAATGGAGTGCGCATCGGCCTGCCGATCGACGTCACGTGGGCCGAAGGGTCCCTGGTCCGCGATGCCGACGGGAATGTGTATGTGGACCTCGGCGGAGGCATCGGCGTCCAAACGGTTGGGCACCGGCCGCCCTCGGTGATCCGCGCCGCGAAGGACCAGCTGGATCGGCTCACCCACATCAGCTTCATGGTCGCGTCCTACGGACCGTACCTCGACCTGGCGAAGCGGATGGCGGAGATCGCCCCGCCGGGCCTGACGAAGTCGATCTTCCTGAACTCCGGCTCGGAGGCCATCGAGAACGCGGTGAAGATCGCCCGCTTCGCGACGAAGAGGGCCTGGCTCGCCTCCTTCAAGACCGCGTTTCATGGACGGACCTTACTCGACATCAGCCTCACCGGGAAGGAGAAGCCGTACCGCGAGGGCTTCGGTCCCTTGGTTCGCGAGGTCCTCTTGGCCGACTACGCCTATCCCTATCGAGATCCCCAGGGCCGCTCGCCGGCCGACGTGGCGGGGGCCCGCGTCGAGGAGCTCGAGCTGTTGATCAACGGACCCGAGGCCGCCGGCCACGTCGCGGCGATCCTCGCGGAACCGGTCCAGGGCGAGGGCGGCATGATCGTCCCTCCCAGGGAGTTCTTCCCGCTCCTGCGCCGGCTGTGCGACCGCCATGGGATCCTCCTGATCGACGACGAGGTCCAGGCGGGGGCCGGCCGGACCGGCAAGATGTGGGCGATCGAGAATTGGAACACGGTCCCTGATCTCCTCGTGAGCGGCAAGGCGATCGGAGGCGGCCTCCCCTTCGGCGGGGTCACGGGCACGCCCGCCCTCATGGACGCCCCGGGGCCCGGGTCTCTCGGCGGGACCTTCGGCGGGAACCCGGTCGTGTGCGCGGCCGCGATCAAAGCCGTGGACGAAATCGAGAAGGCGTTGCCGGGGACGCGGCGGCTCGAGGCCCTGATCCGTAAGCGCCTGGGCGAGATGGCGGAGCGCGAGGAGCGGATCGGCGAAGCCCGGGGCATCGGGGCGATGTGGGCCCTCGAATTCGTGAAGGACCGCCGGACCAAGGAGCCGGACGTCGACCTGGCGCGGGCCGTGCAGGCCGCGGGCCTGCGGAACGGTCTCATCCTCCTGACCGCGGGGTTCTACAACAACTGCATCCGGCTGCTGCCGCCGATCAACATCCCGCTCCCTCTCATGGAGAAGGCCCTCGACCTGCTCGAGGACAGCCTCGACATGGCGGTCGCCGGCAAGGGCCTATGAGGGGGACCATGGTCCGGAGGACGGGCCCCTTGCCCCAGGCGTAGGGGCCCTTCGGCCACTCGAGGAGCCTCATTGGAGGCGGCTGGCAGACACCCGTTTGCAAGTAGAACCAGGTTCTCACCCGAAACGTGGTACGGAAACGAAACTATTTATATCGCGGGCCCACACTATACTATTGCGAGAACGAAACACCATGGCCGAGGAACAGAGCCCTTGTACGGGACCGGGCTGCGGAGCGATGTTCGCCTTCGAGGTGATCGGCTCCGAGCTCAAATTGACGGTCCTGCACAGCCTCCTTTCCGGGCCCAAGCGGTTCAACGAACTGCGGGTGGCGACCGGGATCTGCCAGAGCTCCCTCGCGAAGACGCTGAAGGAGCTCGAGGAGGTCGGGATCGCGGAGCGGAAGGTCCACCTGGATCGGCCCGTGGCGGTCGAGTACCGCCTGTCGCCGAAAGGGCAGGACCTGTTCGAGGCGATCCGCGACCTGGAGGTCTGGGCGACGCGATGGGCCATGGCGACCGGATCTCGCGAGGTGACGCAATGAGTCAATTTGCTACGACCGAAGGGCGCGACGTGACGTTCCCGCGGGGTCGGAAGGAACCGACCGAAGGTCGGGATCCCACCCGATGCCCGAACTGCGGGAGCTTCGCCCTTTACGTGGACCCGGTCCGCGGGGAACGCGTGTGCGACAACTGCGGATTCGTCGTCGACGAGGGCCTCGTGGACCA
>VBLS01000037.1:0-448 GCA_005878635.1 Methanobacteriota archaeon
ATGATCGCGTATTGGTTTGTTACACTGGCGAGCGCACGAAAAGCGATTTCGGATCCCGAATCATGGACGAAGCCGAGGCCGAGGGGCGAACCTTCAATTAGAGGGTTCGAGGTGACTGGAATCTCCAGAATGGGAAAGTCGCCTTCGACGATAGGCGAGGTCCGACTGGGATGGTAGGGATCGCGCGGAGCCCGGCGATGGTCCAAGATCGGCACGACCTTCCATCGACGGACGAAGCGACCTGGGAGGACCGAAGAGTCAGATCGATATCCCAGTTCCTCAAGGACCGAGAGGGTGTCCCGACTCGTGCTAAAGTTCGGCGCGCGGAAGTGCATGGGCCTCTGTCCGAATCGTTCGGTCACTCGATCCGTCGCGGTCCGGAGTTCGAACTCAAGAGCCGACCGGGACTTACGGCTGAGGTAGGACCTGGGTCCTGTCTCATGGGTGA
>VBLS01000037.1:532-5209 GCA_005878635.1 Methanobacteriota archaeon
CGGAGCTGATCCAGGTATGATGGGAGTCCTTCCTCGATTCCGCGAGTCGTCATTCGCCCGTCGAGCCGGTAGTCTCGTTCCACATCGATTGAGAAACATATCTTTGGTCCCCCGAGCCCCGTGCTATCGCCCATCTCATTCAGCCAGACCGTAGATGCTGTAGAGTTGGGGCAAACGAGCCGCCCATGTGTAGTTGCGTTCGACAGTCCGCAGCGCGGCCTCACCAAAGTCCCGCCGACGATTCGGGTTTGGCAAAAGATTCCGGATCGCCGTCGCAATGCTCTGTGCCTCCGATTCGACAAGGACGCCGTTGGAACCGTCCAAGACCTCGGGAATTCCGCCGACGCGAGAGGCGACGACGCACCGTTTTAGCGACATGGCCTCCAGCAGGGCGGTAGGCAAGCCCTCCCGCCTCGAGACGTGACAGTAAAGGTCTGCGTTAGCAAGCGCCGCCGGCACATTATCAATGAATCCAGTGACCCGGACAGATTCACCCAAGTCCTTTGCTTCCGTTTCGACGCGAAATCGGAGGGATCCGTCTCCGACGATCAGGAGTCTCGCATCGGGGTAGTCAGTAAGGAGATCACGAAATGCTCTGACAAGTTCAACCACCCCCGCTACCTTTTCGGCATATTCCAATGGACCGGCGAACATCAGGATAGGCGAAGACCCGTCCAGGTCATAGGCACTTGCAAACTGATTTGCCTCGGCCGACGTGACAGTCCTGAGTTTCACTGCTGGCCTCAAGAGCCGGTTGTCTCCGCCGAGGCGGAAGGTAGTACGAAGCTCGGCCAGTTGTGCTAGGCTCACGAAGGTGACGACGTGAGCACGGCGCAAGAGTCTCCTGAACGCGATTCGGAGGAACGGGGTGGGTGTCGTATGGAACGAGAAGACAAGTCGCACCTTCGGGTTCCTCCTCAGATACCGTAGTCCAGCCGCGAGACAGTACCAATGGGAATGACAGTGGACCACGTCAGGACGGATTTTCTCGAGGCTCGACCCAACCTGTCGAACGTAAGCTCGGCCAGCTCGAGCATTCACAACCGAGGTCTGGTTTCTGGTCCCCTCCCCGGCAAAGAGCGACACTTCATGACCGTCGTCCGTAAGGGCGTGCGAGAGACCGGATACGAACGTGGAAATTCCCCCAGGGACAGGCGGAGCATACGGGGTCAGAATCGCGACGCGGGTCACGCTAGATCCCCGACGTACCACAACGATTGGCCAGTGATCTCGAAGATCTTGTAGGAACTGGAATGGGTTGCCGTAATGAACGGGGACGGATAGGTTTGGCCATACGCTAGGTAGCTTCCCCACGCGTCGTTATTCTCGACAAGATATCGAGGCTGATATCTTTGCGAGACACCGCCGGGTATCAGGGAGGGCAAGTGGTCCAATATTGCCGCCCAGTCTGCCTCCGCTTGGACGCCGGTGAGAACAAAGGGGGAATCCGATTCCAATGTCAGGTCGGCGACCGGAAGCTGAACGATGACCAGATTCGATCGGTTCACGAATCGGAAGATTAGAAGCTCCGGACTCTGAAAGGGTGTAGTTGCACCGCCCACCGGAAGGTATGGATGGCCTGAGACGAGATAAATTTCGCTCGCGAGCTTCCCATCGTTCACTACCAACGTTCCGTTCGACTCCCACCGGATGTACAGTCCGTGGGTGTAACTCGGGTCGTCTAGGAAGGGCTCCGATTGAAGGTCGAAGTCGAGGACGTACAACGCAGACCCCGCTGTCAGTGCAATGGCAATCGAGACTACGGCAACCTTGGCCGCTCGTCGTTTGGTTTTTTCGACAACCCACCAAAGTCCAAGTCCCATGAAGGGTGCTGTGAAGGCGATGACATAGTATCCGGTATACTGTCGAAGGGTCAAGGTCGGCAACAGAACGAGGAGAATCATCAAAAGAAACGGTTCTTTGAAATCCTTCAACCTCTGGCGATAAACTGCAATTACCCCGAGAGGGACGAGAGGTATTACGAATCCTGCACTTCGAGCCAGGCTCACACCGAGATTCGACGCACTGAGGATGGCCCCGGTTCCGAACCCTGCGCGGCCCACGCCGTAACTGGCCAGGATCCCGCCAATGACGATGAGGGAAATCGAGAACCCGAAGAACCCGATCAGAACGGCAAGGTTCGCAAACCGGCGAAACCGCGGGCGGAAGACGAGGGACGCATACCGGATTCGAAGGGTTCGGACACCGACTAAGACAATCTCGGTTAGGATGAACGCGACGAATACCGCAGACATGAGCAGGGTAAGTCGATGGGCGGACATCATGATCAGAAGGACTACAACGACGAACACAAACGACCGAAGGTCTCGCTTCCGATGGAACCGTAATAGCAGCCAAATGAGGAGTGGGACCAAGACCGAAAATAGCGTTCGGGTTGGAATTTCCCAGAGCAGACCGGAAAAGAGGCGCGGAGAGAGACTGAAGAACGCCGCAACCGTGAGGGCGAGTCCGTCATCCCTGCGAATCTCGAGGGACAACAAGAAGGAGCAGAGGATCCCAATGGCAACGAGTCCCAAGTCGAACAGCAAGATCGCCCCCTCGACGCTGACGCCCGAGATTACGCTGAAATCGGCGAGGACGAAAAGGCTCCCGCTGGGTTGACTGAGGGGATACATTCCAAAGTAGCTCAGCGGATGCAGGACCCACAGAGCGTTTCCATTCTGAATCAGCGATACCGTCATCCCGTGGTAAACGAACCCGTCGAAACCGAGTTCGTGGGGAGTCCGTGGGAACCGAATGAGGAAGTTGAGGCTCACCAAGAATAAGAGCAAAGAAAACGTGGTCCTTCGAGGAAGGTGCATCTCTTCACCGGAAGTTCGCTGCGAGTTCCGAGCCCGCGACAAAATGGGATTGAATGCCCCGCCTCTCACATGACCGAAGGAGCAGTCTTAGGTTCTGGGCTACGTGAACGGCGTTGAAAATCCACGGCGGTCCGATCGTCTCTTCCGGGTGGAAATAACAGACAAAAGGGACAGAATATGGGGGGTTTCGGAACCCTTGACCGACGAGCCTTGGGTTCTTTGCCGGATCGGCGAACTCGCGCCACGACCGGCCGCCGCGTAGGCTGTGTGAAAGACGCCGAAGAATCCCAGTCGGGAATGTCCAGTTCGGGACCTCTAGGATAGGCAGCGCGTGACCGTTGCCGGGCATCTGGTAGTCGTCCACTCGAGGATGGTAAGGCTCCTGGGGCGCCCTACTCCAATCGTATTGCCCAAGCGGATGATCCGTTCCTGGGATGACACCCCGATACCGCATACCTGGCAGGGCCGAGAAATCGATCTTCACGCCTAGTTCGGCGAAGGTCTTCATCGTCGTGTTGTCATGATATGTCCAGCCGGTTTTCGCGACCCGAATAGTGAATCGACGAGACAGAGCGCTGTGACCATCTTTCAGGAGGCTTGTCACCCAATCGACATCACGGTTCTCCTGGAACCAGAACTGCCCGGACTCCGAGTAGCGCCAAGTGTGGGGGTGCCATCCTATCTCATCCCCCAGGGCCTCGCGCGCATCCCAGAAATCAGCGAATTCGTCTGCGACGTGAGCGGGGTCGCCATACGCCATTTCAATCTGGGCATCGGAACGAAGCATCCATGTGAAGCGGACGCTGCCTCCCCTGGAATCCCGAAGTCCCTCAACCAGACGGAGAAGGTTCGGAACACCGCGACGGAGGCCCTCCCACCGCATTTCGCCCTTCTGCGGAGCCCCCGCTGCTCCGAATATTCTCCAATCCGGATCGACATCCACGATCACCACAATTGGCAGGATTGGCATGCGACGGCGATGCACGGAGGGGGGCTGCTCTTATAGGTTTCTTTGCTGAATTCAATCCTGCGAAATCGGAATCGTACGAAGAGGACTGTGGCAGCATGTCCTTCAACAAGAACCGAACCGAACTTCGGTGTAGTGCGACTGCCTCCTAACAATCGATAACCAAGCCAACTGATTTATCGTCCTTGGAACGTTGGTCAGGCGTTATGGATTGGTCTGCGGAGGACCTAGCCCGATACGAACTCGAGCTCCGCGATGCTAGAGCCTGGTCGTATGATCGGGACTACGACCGCCTTCACGGCCCATTATTCCCTTCGGTGGAGATTCACCTCATCCATCGGGCGCTGAACCTGTCGCAGCACGACATCCTACTGGATTTGGGATGCGGGACCGGACGCCTGACAGAGCAGCTAGCCCCTCTGGTTGAACACATCATTGCGGTAGACCGCTCAGGCGGGAGCCTTGACGTTCTGAGAGATCGCTTGAAGAAACGTGCGGTGCAGAATGTGACAATCATCCAAGCGGACGCGGTCAAGGCATTGCCAATCAACCGCCGCGTGTCCAAAGTCTTGAGTGTTCAGCTGCTTCAACATCTGCCGACGACCTCGGATCGCAGTTCGGCCCTTCGTCATGCCGCGGAGTGGCTCGATCGCGGCGGCCGGTGTGTCGTCATAGACGAGGTGTTCGGTCTTGTCCGTAGGGTTCGTGGGAAACCGCGAGAAGTCGCCAAGGCCGATGCCCTTTGTTTCCACACGTTTACGGGGAAAGAGATGCGAAATATAGCCAAGCAGGCAGGCCTTAAACCAATCCGCTTCATGGGCTGCGGACCGCTCTACTGGACGCGATATGGCTTGTCCCCGAAAGTACTCACCCGCCTCGACGAGTGGA
>VBLS01000038.1 GCA_005878635.1 Methanobacteriota archaeon
TCAAAGTGGATGGCGGGACCGTCTCCCGCATTCGCGGACCAAGAGAAGCGCAACGTGTCGCCCGGCCCCGGCGGGATGCCGAGGTTCGTGATGTTCGCGTGATACGCGGATCCGGTCTGGTTCGCGACCGGGGCCAGCTCGATCACGCCGTTCTGAGTGATCGGCGGGCTCCCCGCCGCGTGCGCGCTCGCGGCGGGCGTCGCCAGGAGCAGTAGGAGCCCGACTACGATGGCGAGGAGCGCTGACCGCACCTATCCACCGGCCTTGATCGTGACGTAGAAGGTCACGCGCAGATCGAAGCTGTCGAGACGACGGAAGTTCAGGTCGATTTTCCAGACACCGGGACTCGAGAGTGCGGTCGTCGTGATCGAGAAGTGATTGCTGGGATTCCCGTGAGGCCCGGAGAGGTTCTCCTTTACGGGAGGCCGCGGCGGGTCCGTAAGCGTGAACTGGGCGGTGCCGTTCCTTGCGAGGTAGAATGGCGTGCCGTTCGAGGCGTAGTTCAGGAGGAGCGTCAGCGTGTACGCGCCGACGGTCGTAGGGGGCGGATAGACTTCGGAGTGCACCTTCAGTCCGTCCTTGACGAGATCGAGGGCGAAGGGGCCGACCGGGCCGGCCGGCACCGCCGCTGCGGGCGTCATGGAGGTGAGGAGGCCCGCGAGGACGAGCACCGCGATCCCGAGGCTCGTCTCGAACCGCACGTTCCCCACGATCCTTCGGACGGCCTCCGTCGGTCGTTCCGATTCGGCCGTCTTCGGGACGAGGCGATACCGGTTGTAGGCGCCGAGCGCGAGCATCGGCGCGAAAAGTCCGACCTTCGCGAGGATGACCCATCCGTAGGGACTCGTGACCAACGCGTCTAAGGTCCCGACGAGGAGGACGGCCAGCACGATCCCCCCCGCGAGGACGAGGCTGACCGCGTACGCCGCCATCCGAGAGAAGCGACCGAGGACGATCCTGGCGAGGGGCGCGGCCTCCGGCTCCCGGAAGAAGCGACGGATTGACACGATCCCCGCGAGGCCGCCGAACCAGAGGCCGATGCCGCCGAAGTGGGCGGCGTCCGCGGCGATCCCGAGGGCGGTGAGGGCCGGCACCCCGGCGGCGTGGGTGCCGAGGCTGCCTGCGACGACCGCGGCGAGGGCGGCGAAGATGGCGGCTTGGATCGTCCACGCGGCCGTCTCCGGGTTTCCGCCACGCGATTGGGCGAAGGCCCGGGACAGGAAGGCGAACAGGCCGATTCCGAGGGCGAGTCGGACCGCCACCGATTGGACGTACGAGGAAGCCTTGAGGGCCTCCGCCGCGGAGTTCCCTTCGAGTCCGGTCGCTAAGGCAAAGAGGCCCGCCATGGAGACGATGAACCCGAACGAGGCGATCCGCCCGACGTTCAGGAGGACAGGGAAGGCGACGCCATACGCCCGGGACCCGCGGGCGTCCGGGTCCTTTCCGGCGGGAATCCACATGAAATTCGCCATGATGCCGACACCGAAGGCGATCGCGAGGCCGAGGAACCCGATCGACCGCAGGGCGACTTCGAGGGGCGAGACGGGAGCCCCGCCGCTCAAGGGCGGCGGCAAGGTCCCGCAGGCCGTCCCGTTCGCATCTTGGACGCAATACGAGAACGATCCGGCGGTGAAGTGCCCGTCGACGGCCGAGGTCGCGGTCCACGTGACCGTGTAGATTCCCGGTCCACCCGCGGTCAACGATTCGCTCAACGTGCGGCCGTCCGACGAGTCCGTCACGGGAGGGACATCGAAGCGGGATCCCGTCGCGTTCGTCACGCGGATGGTCCCGGTGCCGGATTGGACCGCCTCCGAGAGGGTGATCGTCACCTGGCTCGGCGCGGTCGGCAGGGGCGCGCTGGCCGCGGGGGGCGTGGAACCCACATATTGGGCGTGGGCGGCGGCGAGGCCTCCGGCGGCGAAGAGTCCGAGGAGGGTGGCGACGACGACAAGCAGCGCGATTCGAGAGTTCATGGCGTCTTCCGTTGACCGCGGGACATCCGCCAGCCCATCGCGAGGCCGACGGCCCCGACGAGGATTCCCAGGAGGGCGAGAGCAAGGGCCAAGGCCAGCTGCAATTGGAGGCCCGCGATCGCTGCGTTTGCGGCGTCGAGCTGGGTTTGCAAGTCGCTCGCGGGCGGATCGGCCACCGGGAAGTCGAGGTCCGACGCCGGGACCACCTCATCATCCAAGGTCACGGTCACGTCGACCGGGGTGGTGTCCAGATGACCCTTCAAGCGCACGGTGTACGTCCCCGCTCGGGTCGGGATCACGTCGAACGTGTACCAGCCGTCCCGGCCGAACTGAGGATCCAGGGCCTTGGAGACGTTCTTCGGTCCCGTCGAAAGGATTGCGGTCAGATTCCCCTCGACGCCCACGACCCATACGGTCGTGCCGTTCGAGTACCGATGCTGGATGCCCAGGTCCAGGCCGTTCAGGTAGCCGGCGACCGCGGGCTCGTCCCGCCATCCGACCGTCAGCACGAACTCGCCGACGGTCACTTGTTGGTGGGCCGCGACCGGACGGACCGCGAGCGGCATCCCCGCAACGAGGGCCATGGCAATCGCCAGGGCCAGGATTCGGAGGGCTCGTTTCATGGAGTTCCCGATGAGAGGAGACCGGTTCCCGGTATGTCTTTTTTGGCACAAATCGAGAGGCTTGCGCCGACGGCGAGGGAAAGCCTGAAGGGAGCGCACGGCCTGCGTCCGCCCGGAGGAACCCATGCACGTCCTCTGGGAAATTGCGAGCGCCATCTTGGTCGTCATCCCGCTCCTGGCACTGGGACAGGCCTATCGGCAGGACCGATCGCCGCGGTTGCTTTTCGCCTTCGCGGCGTTCGTCGTCTGGGAGGTCCGCTTCTCGGTGGGAATCGCGATCCACACCGTCCTGACGATCGATCACACGTTCGAAGAGACGATCGGATTCCTGGGAGACCTGATCGCGATCTCGCTCTTCGCTGCGGCGTTCCTCTACGCCTCGGGGTGGCCCCATGGCCGAGTCCGCGCTGACCTCGCGTGAGCGGATCCTCGCCCTGGTCGTCGCCCAGCCGGGGCTGCACCTGCGGGAACTCCCGCGGCGATTGGGCCTCTCCCTCCGATCCGTCCGGTATCACCTGGAGACGCTCGTCGACCAGAGGCTCGTGACGGCCCACCGCAGCGGCCGGTACGAACGCTGGTTCGCGGTCGGCTCGCTGTCGAGCGACGACCGCGCCTTGATCTCGGCCTTGCGGGTCGGGGCCCAGCGGAGGATCCTCTCCGAACTGCAAGCCGCCGGCCCGACGCGCTTCGCCGCGCTCGAGAGGGCCACGGCCCTTTCCGCGGCGACGATGGTGAACGGCCTCGATCGTCTTTCGGCGGAGGGTCTCGTCGAGTTGGGCGGAGACCGTCGATACCGGCTACGAGATCCGGACGCGGTGGCGATGCGCCTCGCACTGTACCGGCAGCGCTTTCCGGATTTGATGGCGGACGCGGCCCGCGAAATCTTCGACAAAGAGTCCTGAGGACTCGCACGACGGGAAAAAGGAAGGGGAGCCGCCGGCCTGCCACCGGCGGCCCGTTCGGTCGCGGCCTTAGGGAGTCGAGCCGGGCTGTGTGTGCTTCTCGATGAGGAGATACACGTTGTCCATCGTGCCGTCCTGGTCGACGTCCTCGGCGTGGTATTCGACGGCGATCCACACGTGGGTGTCCGGCGTCCCGTCCTGGTTGGGGTCGGTCATCCGCTCGGCGCGGAAGGAGAGGTCGACCTTCTCGACGACGCCGTTCGAGTCGGCGTCGGTCGCGGTCGCATCGAGCCGCAGGTAGGCGGTCTCCTCCGGCACGCCGTTCTGGTCCTCGTCGAGGACCTCGGAGCCGCGGGCCGTGATCGTCATGATCTCCGGGTGGCCGTCGTCGTTCGCGTCGGTCGCCTGGGCGTAGGCGACGAAGGCGGCCGTGTCCTCCGGCACCCCGTCGTGGTTCGCGTCGCGGACCGCGCTGGCACGGATCGTCACGTTCGTCGATTCGAACGCGCCGTTCGAGTTCACGTCGATCGCGAGCACGTCGATCGTCGCGCCGCGGGTCTCATCGACGAGGCCGTCGCTGTTGAAGTCCCGCTCTTCCGTCGCGACGAGGTGCAGCTCGACGCGGTCCGGGTGGTTGTCCTCGATCGTGTTGAGGACGACGCCGTCCAAGGTCGCGTAGGAGTGGTCCTCCGGGAACCCGTCGCTGTTCGCGTCGACGGAGGCCTCCGCGCGGATCGTCAGGGTGGCCTTCTCGAAGAT
>VBLS01000165.1 GCA_005878635.1 Methanobacteriota archaeon
CTCATCGCGCCTCCCGCGAGGTGCGACAGGCGTTCCCCGGACACGAAGTCCGCCCGGCCAGATTCCAGCGCCGCGAGGAAGTCCGGCAAGCGATCGGCCGGATACGTCAGGTCGGCGTCGAGGGTCGCGAGGTACGTCCCGCGGGCCTCCCGAAAACCGGTCTGGTAGGCCCTTCCATACCCTCGCCGCGGCTCGGAGATGACCCGGGCTCCCTTGGCCGTCGCGATCTCGCGCGTGCGGTCTCGCGAATCCGTGTCCACCACGAGGATCTCGAGCAAGCGACCGCCGAGGGCCTTTCGGACCTCGTCAATCACCCGCCCGATCGAGGCCTCCTCGTTCATCGTGGGGATGACGACCGAGACCTCGGACACTCGGGCGCGCCATGCTAGGTAGCCCGCATAAGCGTTTCGCGGTTCACGGAGGGAGCGGCTTCCCGAAGAACTTGTAACCGACGTATCCCAGGAGCGCGGCATTCAACCGGAGCAAGGACCAGACGTTCGTCTTGGGCCGCAGCATCGCCCGGAGGCGGTATCGGCTCCAGAGCACCCCATGTTTTAGGGTCAGCTGTTTCCGACCCGCTCCGTTCCAGAACGCCTGTCGGAGGAAGTCGTAGATCGAGGAGCGGGTCCGATGGTACACGATGGCCCCGGCGCGGAAGGCGATCGAATGGCCGGCCCGCACCGCCCGGATGTTCAGGTCGATGTCCTCCGCGGTGACGAACCACTCGTCGAAGCCTCCGATCTCGGCCAAGACGGGCTTGCGGTACGCCAAGTTGGACGACGGATAGGTGACGTCCGTTCCTTCGACGATCAGCTCGACGCGCTCGAGCTCCTCGAACGGACGGTAGCCGATCTGGATCGTGCGGCCGGCGACGATGTCGTGACCGGCGAGCCCTTCCCGGAGCTCCTTGAGCCAGAACGGGTTCGCGATCGCATCGCCGTCGATGAAGGCCACGGCCTCGCCCCGAGCCTTCCGGATCCCGAAGTTCCGCCCGGTGCCGCGGGTGCCGCCGACGACGTAGAGGTGGACGAATTCGTATCGCTGCTCGTATCCGCGGACGATGTCGCGGGTCGCGTCGGTGCTGTAGGAGTCCACCACGATAATCTCGATCGGGCCTTCTTGGACCACGAGGCTGTCCAGCAGCGCGGAGATGTTCCTCGCCTCGTTGCGGACCGTCGTGATGATGCTGACGAGCAACGCGGCGGCTAACCGAGTCTCGATAATGATGGTTTCGAGCGGCGTGGGCGGGACTACCTTTATAATCGGCTCCCGATTATTCGCGCGTTCCTCCCATGGGCCGCATCGTCACGATCATCGGGACGCGTCCGGAAATCATCAAGATGGCCCCGGTCGTGAAGGCCCTCGACCGGCTGGACCACGACCACGTCCTCGTGCATTCCGGGCAACATTACGACCTGATGATGGACCGGATCTTCTTCCGGGACATGCAGCTCCGCGAACCGGACGAACAGTTCGAGCTCAAAGAGCAGCCGCCGCATCTGCAGGTCGCGACGACGATGCGGCAGGTCGCGGACGCCACGAAGGACGCTGACCTCGTCATCGTCCACGGCGACACGAACACGACCGTCGCCGGGGCCCTTCTCGCCCGAAAACAAGACCGTGCCCTCGCGCACGTCGAGGCCGGCATCCGGTCGTTCGACAAGACGATGCCGGAGGAGATCAACCGGATCGTCGCGGACCAGTTGTCGGACTTGCTCTTCGCGCCGACCTCGACGTCGGAGAAGAACCTGCGACAGGAGAACGTGACGTCGGGCGTTCACGTGGTCGGGAACAGCGTAATCGATGCCTTGACCCAGAACCTCCCGATTGCGGAAAAGAAATCGGACGTCCTTTCGCGGCTCGGACTGAGGCCTCGCGGGTACCTCGTCCTCACGTTTCACCGAGCCGAGAACGTGGACTCGAAGGAGCAACTCTCGAGGGCCTTGGACGCCTTCGAGGTCGCTGCCCGCGAGTCCGCCCTTCCCATCGTCTTCCCCATCCACCCGCGCACCGCGAAGCGGCTTCGAGAGTTCGGGCTCGAGAAGAGGGCGGACGCGCTGACGTCCCTCCGACGGATCGAGCCGACCGGTTACCTCGACATGCTGCGGCTCGAGAAGGGAGCGGCGATCGTGATGACGGACTCTGGCGGCCTCCAGGAGGAAAGCTGTTTCTTCCGCGTGCCCTGCGTCACGTTGCGCGAGAACACGGAACGGCCGGAGACCCTCGCCACCGGAGCGAACATCCTCGCCGGCATCGACCCGGCGCGGGTCGGCGCCGCGGTCCGGAAACAACTCGGCGTGAAACGGGATTGGCCGAACCCCTACGGAGACGGGACCACAGGCACGAAGATCGCGGAGCAGGTCGACGCCTTCTTGGGATGACATGGCGGTCCGCGTCGTCTTCGTGCGCTCGAAGAGCCCCGCGGGCCTGGAGCCTCGGATCGCGAAGGAGGCCGGGACCTTGTCGCGGTCCGGCTTCGAGGTCCATGTGATCCTGTGGGATCGGGAACTCGCACATCCGGCCGAGGAGGACCGCGCCGGGCTGCGAATCCATCGCTTCCGCCTCCGGGCACCGGAGGGCCAACCCGCCCTTGCGTGGCTCCTGCCCCGGTGGTGGGCCCACGTGTTCTTCCGAATCCTGCGGCTCCGACCGGCTGTGGTCCACGCGATCGATTTCGACACGGTCGTGCCCGCCTTCGCGGCCGCTCGGATTGCGGGCGCCCGACTCGTCTACGACATCTTCGACTTCTACGCGGAGATGATCACGGCTCCCCTCTTCCCTTCAGTGCGGCAATCTCTCGCGAAGGCGGAGCGCTCGATGATCCGACGTGCGGACGCGGTCATCCTCCCCGACCTGCGCCGACGCGAGCAGTTCGGTGGGGTCGAGCCGAGGAGGCTCGTCGAAATCCAGAATGTCCCTGAGGATCGAGGCACACCCGGCCGCGAACCCGCCTCCGACCACTTCGTCATCTTCTACGGAGGCATGATTGCGAAGGACCGCGGATTGAAGGACCTCGTAATTGCCTGCGAGGACACGGGAGCGAGGCTCGTCGTCGCCGGACATGGCCCCGACGAGGCCGAACTGGCCAACGTCATCGAAAGCTCGCATGCGGCGACCTTTCTCGGCACGATCTCCTACGATGAAGTCCTCGATCAGACCGCGAGATGTCAGGTCGTGGCCGCCCTCTACGACCCGGCGGTCCCGAACAACCGATTCGCCGCGCCCAACAAACTCTTCGAGGCCATGATGTTCAACAAGCCGGTCCTCGTCTCCGAAGGGACGCTCCCGGCGGACATCGTCCGCGAGGTCGGATGCGGAATCGTGGTCCGCTACGGAGACCGAGAGGCCTTGAAACGCGCTCTGGAGAAACTGATGCTTTCGTCCGAGGAGGCATCGGCGATGGGGGCGCGCGGCCGAGCGGAGTTCGAGCGGCGGTACAACTGGAAGGCGATGGAGCCGATCCTCCTCCAGCTTTATCGGGAACTGCTCCATGCGGACGCCGCCGCTTGAGTTGAGACCCCTCTCTGTGAACCCGTAATCTTTATCGGAAGGCCGAGGCTACAACGCTCGCGTGACGAATCTTTCCGTCGTCGGACTCGGGCCCGTCGGGCTCTGCTCCGCGGTCGCCTTTGCGACGCAAGGTCATCGGGTCATCGGCTTCGACATCGACGCGAAGCGGCGGGGTCAGGCGGCCCAAGGCGAGCCGCCGTTCTATGAAAAGGGCATTGAAACTGCCCTCCGGAAGGTGCTCCGGGCCAAGCGTTTCTCCGTCGTCGACACGATGGACGCGGCGATCGAGCCCGCGACGATCGTGTTCCTCTGCGTCGGGACTCCGTCGCGGGAGGACGGCAGTATGGACGACAGCGGGCTCCGTTCGGCCACGAAGTCCATCGCGGAAGCTTGGCGGGACGGGAAACGCCGGACCGTCGTCGTCAAGAGCACCGTGCTGCCCGGCACGACCGACCATGTGGTCCGCCCGATCCTCGAAGCCGCGGGTCGTCCGTTCCGGCTTGGCGTGAACCCGGAGTTCCTCCGGGAAGGCCGCGCCCTGGAGGACGCCCTCCGACCGGACCGGGTCGTCCTCGGCGCCGATGGACCGGAAACGGCACGGATCCTGAAGTCCCTCTACCGCTTCGCGAAATGCCCGATCCTGGCAACCGATCTCAAGACCGCGGAAGCGGTGAAGTACGCCACGAACTCGTTCCTCGCGACCAAGGTCGCCTTCGCGGACGAACTTGCGAACCTCTGCGATGCCCTCGACGTCTCCTACGACGAGGTCCACAAGGGGTTGGGGCTCGATCCGCGGATCAACCCGCGGTTCCTTGTGCCCGGGGTCGGCTTCGGTGGCTCCTGCTTCCCGAAGGACGTGCGGGCGCTCGTCTCGGCGGGTCGACGTCGCGGGGCGGAGCCGCGACTCCTCGAGGCGGTGCTCGCCCAGAACGAGGTTCAGTACCAGCGGGCCATCGCCTTCCTCGAAGAGGAGCTGGGGGACCTGAACGGGAAACGGATTGCGATCCTCGGCCTCGCCTTCAAGGGGGACACGGACGACATCCGCGAGACCCGCGCCCTCCCGATCGCCCGGTCCCTGCTGGCGAAGGGGGCGCTCGTCGTCGGCTACGATCCTCTCGCGGGCCCTGCGTTCTCCCAAGTGGTGCCCGAGGTCAAGGTCGTCGACAGCGTCAAGGAAGCCCTCGCAGGTGCGGACGGCACGATCCTCCAGGGGGACTGGCCGGCCTTCTCGCGCCTCACCGCGAAGGACTTCGTGACGACGATGGCCACGCCGGTCGTCGTGGACGGCCGTCGGATCCTCGACCCGAAGAAGATGCGAGGCGTCCGGTTCCATCGGATCGGCTAGGCCTTCTTGCGGATCCGGTCGAGGACCTCTTTCAGGCCGTCCCGCAGGTCCTCGCGTTCCATCGCTAGTTCCAAGTTCGCGCCCAGCCACCCGACCTTGTCGCCGACGTCGAATCGGCGGCCGCGATAGAGGACGCCGTAGACGTCCTCCTTCTTGATGAGGCTCCGGATCCCGTCCGTGAGCTGGATCTCGCCTCCCTTCCCCGGCTCCGTGGCTCGGAGGCGGGCGAAGATCTCCGGCGTCAGGACGTACCGGCCGATCGTGGCGAGGGTGGACCGGACCTGCGCGGGCGTCGGTTTCTCGATCATGTCCTCGAGTCGGATCACGCCGGGCTCCACCTCCTTCCCGACCGCCATGCCGTACCGGCCGATCTGGTCGCGGGGGACTTGCTGCAACGCGATGGCGGATCCGCCGAGCCGCTCGTGCGCCGCCTTCAGGACGGCCGAGCAGGGAGGATCGACCGTGATGTCGTCGCCCAACAGCACCCCGAACGCCTCGTCCCCGACGAAGGGCGCGGCGCGCAGGACCGCGTCCCCGAGCCCGAGTGGACTTGGCTGCCGCACGTACATGATCCGGGCCGCGCTCATCAGCGCCTTCAGGTCCTCCAGGGCGGTTGGCCGACCCGACTTCTCCAGATGGTTGTCCAGCTCGACGTTGGTGTCGAAATGGTCCTCGATCGCACGCTTCGTCCGGCCGGTGACGATCAGGATCTCCCGCATCCCGCTGGCCACCGCTTCTTCGACGACGAACTGGATCGCAGGCTTGTCCACGAGCGGGATCATTTCCTTCGGCTGGGCTTTCGTGTAGGGGAGGAAACGAGTGCCGAGACCGGCCGCTGGAATGACCGCCTTCACGGACGTAGCCCATCCGCGGCGATTGATAAAATCCTTAAGGCTCACTCTTTGCCTTTGGGAACCCTACGATCGGAGCCCTCTAGGCGCAAGAACCTACCAATCGGCTTGTCACTGGTCGGCGGGGAGGTCCTTCAGCGAGCAAGCGAAGGCGCTCTGTCCGTCCGTCTCCGTCTCGTAGTCGAACCGGTCGACCTTGAAGCCGCTCGATTCGAGCAGGGATTCCAGGAATCCGCGCCGATAGCGGACACAGTGAAGGGGCCCGGACCATTCGCGGCGATAGCCCTTTGGATTAATCGAGAGGTCGGGAACGCCCTCTTCCGCAAATGAGGTGAAGAAGAGGCGACCATTCGATGCGAGGAGTCGGCGAAAATCCCGGAGGTAGATGCGGACTTGCTCGGTCTCCATATGGGAGAACACCGAGTACAGATAGACAATCTCGAAGGAGCCGTCGTCGAACGGATGCCGAAAATCGCCTGCAACGGCGGGGCCGCCCGGGTTGTACCGTGGGTTCCCGACATCGATCGTGACGAATTGGAACGTCGGGTGGGCATGTTGAATGTGTTTCTGGCACCACCGAACGTAACGAGGATCCACGTCTGTTCCTCGGTAGGCTTGAATCGGACCCAGACGGTCGATGATCCCGATGGCGAGCCGACCGACTCCGCAGCCGACATCCAAGAGCCGCGACGAGGCTCGGAGCCCGAAGGAATGGACCAGTCGGTCGGCTTCGCGACAAGCGGACGCGAGGAAGTAGGCGTCGTCCGAGAACATCGGACCGCACAGACGGAGTGCCTTCGGGGGGAGACGGATCCTGCGGCTGCCCATCCCTATCGGGCCCCAGCGGTCGAACTGTATCCCAATGCAATCGGTGCGAACGGCGGGAAATCTTCACGCATAGGCCTTGAACACTCCGACGAGGACTGGCTCTAGGGCGTCCCAGCTGAACTCCTGAACGCAGCGCTCCCGCGCCCGACGTCCGAATTCCGCCGCGGCCCCGGGGTCGGAAAGGAAACTCTGGATCGCCGTAGACAAGTTTTCGACGGATCCCGGCTCGACGACCTTGCCGCAATCACGGAGCACGTAAGGAAGGTCGGCCACTGCGGACGCGATGATCGGCTTGCCCATCGCCATGGCATCAAACACCTTCGCAGGCATCTGGCCCTCCGTCGCTTGAGTTCGTCTCTGGGGGATGACCACGACGTCGGCCAAGGTGAGAAGCTCGGGCACTTTGTCGAACGGCAGGAATCCCATCCCGCGGAACCGGGGACCGAGGAGGGACAGACCCTCCGCTCGAAGCCGGGCGCCGTAACCCGTGCCATCCGGGATGCCGACGAGCGCGAGGCTCACACTCGGATCGGGGATCCGGCGAACGGCTTCCATCAGATCTTCGACGCCCTTGTGGGGTCCCGGACTGCCCAAGAACATGACGACCTTTTCCTGGTCAGGAATCCCATGGGCGGCTCGGACGGCGCTTCGAGAGAATCGATCCGGACGGAAAGCCTCCGTATCGCGCCCGTGCCAGATCAGGACCCCACCAAACCGTTTCTGCAGGAAGGTGTTCGATACGGTGAGCTCGTCCGCGAGACGCGGGAGGCCTTCCGCGAGCGCGATCGTGGTGTTGTACACCGCATCGGAGAGCAAGGCGCGAAGAGGTCGGCGCTCCATCCGCTCGCTGCGAGCCGCCCGGACGAATCCGCCTTCCCAGTCATCGATGTCCAGCACCACCGAGCTCCTTCGAGCGAGTTTTTCAATCAGGCCGAGACCGTAGCTTGGGAACCGCGGCTTCGAGGCATACAGGACGTCCCCCTCCAGTTGATCTCGAAGAGCGACGGCTTTCGCGTTCGTCCAAGACCCACGAACTCGAAGGGTCTTCAGAGGAACCTCCCGAGCGTCGGCCAACGGGGCCCACACTCCCTCGCCAAACATCGGACCGATGATTTCGACGTCGAACCGGCGCTGCAAGATCCTCGCCAGCATGTACGCGCGACCGAGGCAGTTGTGAGAAACGTCCGGCGTGAGGACCGAGATCTTCATTGGCGATGACCGAGCCACCGCGAAAGATGACGGGGCGCCATGAAGCCGGTTCCGGATAAAGCTTCAGAGACGGTCTCTAAAAGCGACGTGCCACACCTCTTCTCTCCGGAAGCAAAGCCTTTCGAGGCTCCGCCGCATCGGCCCCGCGAACCGAATCCCGTTGAGCGGCGACCGATGACCGAACAGTCCTTGACCATTCACCATGTCACCCCGCACTTCTACCCGGAGGTCGGTGGAGTTGAGGACAGTCTACGCCACTTCGGAGCCTGGCTCGTACAAGGGGGCCATCGCGTCATCGTCCATACGTCGTCATTGGCTGCATCCGGTGAAACCCTGGCCGCAAGAGGGGCGATCGAAGGAATCGAGATCCAACGATACCCGCCCATCTCGAATCGGGGCTACTTTCGCACCTGGTTCCGGCCCGATCTTTCCGGTGCCCGGCTAATCCACCTGCACGGCTATGCAGTGCGAACGAACGACCGTGTCGTCCGCGCCACCTCCCACGTGCCGATCGTTTTCTCGCTACACCACGGGGTCCGGATGCCCCACGTTGGCCGGAGAGTGCGCGTCCTCCGGAAGTTCTACGACCGTTTCGTGGGCGTGCCAACTCTCCGTCGAGTCGATCGGATCCTCGTTACATCATCGGGAGACGTCCCGTGGCTTACCCGCCGCGGGATCCCTGATGCGAAGGTGCGCGTCGTGCCCTCGCCCTTGCCTGACGCCGCGTATGTCCCGGGAGACGCGTCTTGGGGGCGGGATCGAGTCGGAGGACCGTTCATCCTCTACCTGGGCCGACTGCACGAGGAAAAGGGCGTGGACGATCTACTCGAGGCATTCTCACGATTGCCCCCCGATGCACGCCTCGTCTTCGCGGGACCCGATGGCGGACGCCTCTCGGCCTTACGCAGTCGAGCCCGCGATCTCGGCGTCGCTTCAAGGGTGACCTTCCTCGGCACCGTATCCGAAGACGAGAAGCGCTCTCTCCTTGCGTCTTGCGTGTGCCTTGCCCTGCCAAGCCTCTTTGAAGCCCAGGGACTTGTTGCGATTGAATCGTGGGCCCAAGGTCGACCTATTGTGGCCACAAGGGTTGGTGCCTTGGCGGAAATGATCTCCCACGGTGAGACGGGGCTTCTCGTCCCGTACCACGATATCCATGCCCTTGCCGACTCGCTCGACCGGATGTGGACCCATCCCGAAGTGGGGAATGAGATGGGGGCGAAGGGAAAACGAGTTGCCGAGTCTTTTCGTATAGGGAAAATCGCACCTAGGCTCCTGCAAATATACGAAGACCTGGCCGCTCACTGAGATTCGGCCGCCCAGGAGAAACGCCGGCGGGTCCGCACCTAGTGCTTCAGGACCTGAGCCAATCCATTGTTGTGGAAATATCGGAAGATCGACACATCATCCCTCGCGTGGAAGTAATCTTGGATCGCCCTCCAAACATCCGGCTGGCTAGTCGTGTCGTGCATGCTGATGACTCCGCCGTGGCGGACGAGCGGTTCGTATTTTTGGAGCTCTCTGATGGTGTGGTCATACGCGTGGGAAGTGTCCACGAAAAGATGGTCAATCGAACGGTCCCAAGCAAGTCCCAAATCGTCACTCTGAATGAATGTCCAATAGCTCGCGAGTCCCGCCTCGTCGACCCGGTCATGCACGCTTCCGGACCGGTGGAGGTCGACACTGGTCACCCTTCCGTCGATTCGTCGCGCCGCATGGAGGAGCGCAAGTGTTGACTCGCCACCGCGTGTCCCCAACTCGAGTGCTTCGCGTAATCGATGGTCGACTGAGGTGCGATAAAGGAGCGGCAGATGTCCGTAGATGTCATTACATTGAGCAAACAACAGCTCCAATTCGGTCAGACCCGAAAATGCAATGCTCGAGGACAGCATGGGCTCGACGCTCGGTAGTCGTTTGAGTGCCTCGAAAGCGGCTGGCCCAATCAGGATCGTCTTCATCGCGGGAAGGACACCCTCCTGTTTCAAAGTGTCAATGGAGGAGCGAAACCGGCTGGCAACCTTTTCCTTCTCGCCACTCATCGTGGGCCTCCGACCTGGATGAGCCGAGTCTCCTTTTTTCTTTCGCTGAAGCCGGGTCGACTCCGATCGCGAATTCGTTTGGAAGACCGGTCTTTACCGCGCCAACGATCGTGTCGAGATTGGGCCGAAACCCAAAATAGGATCCCATCGACCTCAGTGGGCATCTTCCCTTAGTAACCATATCAGGCCATCCCAATATCCGCTCGCCCAAGCAGAGAGCTGGCCCCGTTCGCGGTTCTTCGCCAACTGCTTCATCGACCACACCGCGAGCCAGATCCGCTCGAGCAGGACGCGTCCCATTAGCTCGCCGAAAGGAATGTGACGGCGAGCGAAAACGAGGAAACCGCGATTTTGGTAGTAAAACGCGAACGGACTGTTCTGCCCTGCGGTTGCCCCTCCGGCATGAGCGATCTTCGTCCTTCGGGACTGTCGCATTCGGTATCCGACCTTCCGAAGCCGCGCGAAGAGATCCAGGTCCTCGTAGTACGCAAAGAATGATTCGTCAAAGAGACCAACCCGTTCGAGGGCGGAACGACGGACGAACAAGCAAGACCCCGGGGCCTCGGCGAAGCCGTGGCCGGGACGGACGAACCGTCGACTGTCCCCCGCTTGAAGAGTGTCGTAGTCGACGAGTATTGGCCCGGTCGCGGCAAGCTGGGGATCCCCTTCCATCTCGTCCACGAGGGTCTGAATCATGAACGGATCGAGGACCCGCGTGTCATTGTTCAGGAGAAGAATGTAGGGACCCGCCGTCGCATGGATCCCGGCATTGCACGCCGCGGCGTACCCTTGGTTCGTCGGGTTCCGCAGGACTCGAACGGAATGGAACTCAACTCCGATCTTGTCGGGCGTCCCATCAATTGACGCGTTGTCTACGACGATGATTTCGATGTCGGGATAGACAAGCTCGCGCAGACTTTCGAGGCAACGACGAGTGTACTCGTATTTGTTGAAAGTTGGGATCACCACGGAAACCCGGGGAAGATGGAGGTCCTCGGCGGCCCTCCCGCTCCGATGGTCCGAGGGCGGCACGGAGCCGGTGTCAGCCCGCATCGTATCACGGCCCTGAAGGACTTCGACACCTCAGTTCTTGCCGACTGGTCTCACGGCTCGATTTCAAGCAGGAACGCCGCTCAGGTTTAAAGGGTTCCCATCTGTTCTTCATCCCAAATGGACTCCATCGACATCGCCGTCGTCATCTCGGTGAAGGATGATCCCCGCGTGGTCGAATGCGTCGATGCGGTCCTCGCTCAGACCGCCCCCTTTCCCTTCGAGGTCGTGGTGGTCGACAACGGCTCTCGGGATGATACTCCACGACTGTTGTCGAGCCGATTCCAAACCAATCCGAGCGTTAAATTGCTCGCTCAGAGGGGGCACCTTTCGGAGGCTTGGAATACGGCAGCGCAGACGACCACCGTTTCGATTCTCGTTCGAATTGATGCGGACGCGCGTCCTTTGCCGGGTTGGCTCGACGCGCTGACCCGTCCGATCCGCGAAGGGACGGCGGATTGGACCGCAGGTCCGGTGGGTGGCGCCAATGTCGACGTGAGCATCGTAGCTCGCTATTACCACGAACGGACGGAGGCATACAACCGGCGGTTGGCTCGCGACGCGGATCTCCGGGACGCGGTTCCCTCATGGAACGTCGCCTATCGCCGAAGCGCATTGGAGCGGGCCGGATGGTACGATCCGTGGCAGGCGTCTAGCGTTGATTGGGACCTCCACAAACGACTGGCACGAACGGGTGCGCGCGGGCAGTTCGTCAAAGAGGCCCGATGCGTCCATTACCATCCGACCCGGCTCTGGGATCTGGCTCGAAAGGAGGCGTGGTATCGCACTGGACAGTACCAGATGGCGCTGAAATACGGCTTCCTCGAGATGGCGAGTGGATTCTCCCTTCCCCTCGCCTACGGCCTCCTCCTTGCACTGGCGATCGCGGCCTTGGCCCTAACCCCGCTCGCTTGGATGGCCTTGCTCCTGCTGGTCGCCCTCCTCCTCAAGCACTGGGTCGAAGGCGTGCGCGAATCCGATCCGATGTGGTTCTATCGGGCCCTCTTTCGCCCGGTGGAAGGCTTCGCGGGTCTGTACGGCTTGGTGAGGGGCCTGGTCCGTTATGGCGTCCGGCGGCCTGTCCCTCCTTGATGTGGCAAAGGTTTGGTTGCAAGAATTGCTGCCGATGGAGTCCCGTCGAAACTTCGGATTGCCATACCAAGGCAGCATCCGACCAGTCAACAATGCTCAAGCGGGGAATGCGTTCCCGGTGGCCATCTCATGCGGATAAGAAATTCTTTGTCGATGAGTCGACCCGCACCGAAGCTAAACGTGGGGAGCGGGACTCTCACACCAGAAGGGTTCGTCAACGTACACATCCGCCCGGGGCCGAACGTGGATGTGGTCTTGGACGTGGACCATCAACCGCTGCCATGTGGGGATGAGTCAATGAACGCGGTTCTCGCTTCGCACGTCTTTGAGCATCTCGCCACTTGGAAAGAGTGCTGGGCGAGATCCATCGGGTCCTCAGGGTCGGTGTCATTCTGGAAGTCTACGTTCCATACGGAACGTACAGTCGAAAGACGACGTTCGGGCACATCCGGTTCCTGTGGCCCGGAATGGCGAAGACCCTCGGAGTAATCGTGGACAAACGACAACGGAGCGGATTGCCCTGGAGGTTGATACTCAGCGAGGTTTCCGAGCGCGGACTCCCGTTCGCCTGGCACTTTCAAATACATTACCTCAAAGATCGAGCCGAACTTCGGTAGGAAGGTGGAACTTCACTTCGTGCTCGAGAAAATTCACGGGGAGGAATTTGACCGACTTCTTGAAGCTGCGAGATAGTCGGCGTCGCTGCTCATCGAAGCGCGATTCACAAGATTCTCGTTCCGATCGATCACGGGTCCGAACGGCTCCGGGAAGAGACGGAGGCTAGGCGCTGCGCCGACCTAGCGGAAGGAGCAGGAAAATCACCACAATCACTGCAATCGGAAGGCCGATCGCGAGGACAAGGATAATCCAAAGGTAGCTCAGATAGCTGAACCCCTCGAAGGCTGCGGGAACGACTGCGAGTCCAATCTGAAGCGTCGACTGGTTGCCGCCGCTGTAGTAAAAACGGAGTCCTCCTGAATCGGACAGCGGCGACCCACCATTAATGCCCAGATTCTCCCAAGAGGGGTACGGGGCGGGAGTTAGGATCGGATTCCCGGGAGCCTTCGTCCAATTCAAGCCATCCGAAGAAGTCGCAATCCCGATGCTCCAGACAGAGGAGTTGCGGCCCGCATAGTACATGGTCCAAAGAGAACCTGGGAAAACGGCGGGAAAACGAACCGCGGAATCGTCCCACGAGCCCGGAGGTCCGATACTGATGATCGGCCCACCGAAAAGGGCCGAGAATCCCGTGTAAGTGGTCGAGGCCGCGACCCCGATGGCTTCGGACGAACCGTCCGACCCGGTGTAGTACATCAAATACCCAGGGGAAGTCTTCACAACCCATGGGGTTAGTGCGTTAGCGCGATCCCAAGCGCCAGATGTTCCCGGGGCGAGGGCAACGGCAGGCGGCGACCACGAGCGTCCGTCGACGGATGATGCATGGCGAATCGTTCCATCGGCCTGATCTTGAAACCAGAGGTGATAGGTCGAGTCTTCCCTTGAGACGAAGGGCGCTCCGATCAACCCGGAAGAGTCGAGTACGGTTCCCTGCTTGTTCCAAACGATTCCATCCGTCGAGGTTGCGTAGAGTATGCGCCACCGAAACCCGTCGGATCCGCGGTACCACATCCGATACACTCTCCCGGTATCAATCAAAACGGATGGATCGCGAGCCCAAACAGAATCGGGAGATCCTGGAGGGCCATTCGCTATCACGATCCCGCGCTTCACGAAGGAAGAACCCTCGGGGACCAAGTCATGAAAACCAGGCCTGAAAACGTCAGGGAGCGATGGCACTCGACTTCCCTCGAAGAAAACCAAGGTGGAAGAAGGCGCGAGCAAAACCACGATCGTGAAGAGCGCGAGTACGGGATTTTTCGAAGTCACGTATGTGACCGATTCGCGAACCGGCACCACCCCATAAAACCTCGGTTGTCCCGTCAGGCTTGTCGATGGGTTGCCGTCACTCAACAGCGTGCGGAAGCTTCATCCGTTTCGACAATCATCGTCCCAACGGGAGGGATTGTGATTCAGGGACTCCCCAGGGATTGCCACCTCCGCTCACGGCTGATGGCCGGATTTGCAGCCTTCCTCCTTGTTGTCCTCTTCGGTTCCCTAGTCGGGATTTCGGTCCGAAACGCAGGCGATGGACCGCTTGTGGGCGGGCAGCTCCCTGTCGAGGTCCAAACGACCGCCTCAGGTTTCATCAAGATGGGGATTGCGATCGATAACGGTCCTGCAGGCTCACCTGATTCTGTCTGGGCTCGGGACGGATCGATAATCAGCGAGGCAGACGGATCGTTCAAGATGTGGTACGTGGGGTCCGATGGGGCACAATGGCGAATTCTGCTGGCAAGCTCGAGCGATGGGATTCTCTGGACAAAGCACGGGGCGGTCGTTACGTATACACCCACCGTCAGCGGACCTTTCGTTCTTCGCGAAGGAGCGACGTACCACATGTGGTTCCAGGGTGGGCCTTCCGGAGGCGGCGCCATCTACCACGCAACGTCTTTCAATGGAGTCAATTGGACAGTCGACGGCGTGGCCCTAAGCCCCGCCGCGGGCGGTTGGGACAGCGTTCAGGTGGGTCTCCCTTGGGTCGTCCACTACGGAAACCAATACCTCTTGTACTACGCAGCCTCGGACGGAGCTGTTGAACGGATTGGCCTCGCCTTGTCGAGCACCTATGTCGGCTTCACACGTCTATCGACAGCTCCCATCCTCACCGCGGGGCCAGGAGGTTCTTGGGATTCGTACCTGGTGCGAACGCCCGCGGTGAGTCCCGGAACCCCTTGGATCATGTACTACGCTGGCACCAATGGCGGATCCTGGCAAATCGGCGTTGCAACATCGACGGACGGGACCAGTTGGACACGGACCGGCACACCCGTGTTGTCTCCGGGCCCGCCCCCCTCTTGGGATTCCCAAGGCACCGTGGGAGGAAAGTTCGTGGACGGCACGTTCGGGCGGCGCCTATACTACACCGCCGCGGACGGGGCAACAGTGCGAATCGGATTGGCGAATAGGGACTCATCTTCGGCCCCTCCCACAAATCCTCCCGCGGCGCCGCCTACCGAGACGACTTCCCTAATGTCCTCGTGGCGGATCCTGGCACTCGTGTCGGTCGTAGCCACAGACGCGTCCATCGCGATTGCCTGGTTTTTCTGGTTCAAGAAGACGCGGAATCTGACGAAGCAACTTTGGCAACCCTTTCCACCGCCCCAGGTCCCTCCGGAATCGGGCCGGCTGCCCTGATTGAAATCAAGATCTTTTGTCAACTCTACTCCCGCGGTTGCGCTACACTTTTATAGCCATCAGCGCCTTCCGCGTCTCCGTCTGACCCTCGTCGGACACCAGAAGGATATAGATGGGATGGGTTGTAGCGATGCTGCCCAGCGCTGACTGTCCCACCGGTCAGGTGAGCCCTTGTTCCTGAAAGAGATCCAGATGGAGAACTTCAAGTCGTTCGGTCGAAAAATCTCGATCCCGTTCCTCCAAGGGTACACGTCGATCACGGGCCCGAACGGCTCCGGGAAGAGCAACATCGCGGACGCGATCCTGTTCGTCCTCGGCCCGAAGAGCGCGAAGGCGATCCGCGCCGGCAAGCTGACGGACCTCATCTGGAACGGCGGCAAGGACAAGA